>CBJNAT010000009.1:0-16003 GCA_966434585.1 uncultured Gammaproteobacteria bacterium
AACGTAAGTCTCAGTTTTCCCTACCCCCCATTCCGCAGAAACCGGATCTGTTTCACACCGGTTAAGTCGAATCCCGACCTACGATGCTGAGCGTTCTGCGCGACTGCCGCAGGGCGCCTTCGGGGTTTTCCCCGGATACGATTCACGCGATAGGTCCGCCTCACCTGCAAAGCCGGACACATCGCCACCTGCGCGCGAACACGGGTATGGGCTGATATGCACCGACTGCTGAACCAGCAGCTCAAGGACGCTACATCCGCCAATGGCGACATCGATCTGAAGAAGCTGCTCGATGCGGTCGCGCGCACCTATTGCAAAACCGACGAAGAGCGTCGGGGTATCGTGCGCTCGATGCAGTTGATGTCGGAGGAGGCGCAGACGCTGACGCGCGAGTTGAAGGAAAGCACCTCCAGCCAGCTGCAAGCCATTCTCGATCATGTCAAAGACGTCATCATCACGGTCGACGATGCGGGCCGCATCTTGAGTCTCAACGCGACCGGTGAGCGCGTCTTCGGTCATTCCGAACCCGAGACGAAGGGCCGGCCGCTGCACTTTCTGGTCCCCGCGTTAGCCGAACACGAGTCTCTGCCGGCGGCATTGGATCAATGGGCGGCGCGGCTCGAAGACACACACTTCGATCTGGCCTCGCACGAGACGTTGGGCCTGCACGCTAACGGCACCCAGTTCCCCGCGGAGTTCGCGGTCAGCAAGATCGCCGTCAATCGCCGCCCCGTGTACGTCGTGTGTCTGCGCGATACCACCGAGCGCAAGAACGCCGAAGCGGCGCTGCGCGAGAGCGAAGCGCGCTATCGCGTGCTCGTCGAACACGCCCCCGAGATCATCCTGGTGTTCGATCTCGATCAAGCTCGGCTCATCGACGTGAACGAGAACGCGGTGCGTTTCTTCAAGATGGAGCGAGCGGTGCTGCTGGGCCGCGATTTCCAGTTGAGTCGACCGATACCGCACGACGGCAAAAAAGGCGGCAGCAGCGAGCTCGAGTTATTGGAGAAAGCCTTTGCCGGTACCACGCCGGTGTTCGAATGGGTGTTTCAGGACGCCAACGGCGTGCAGATTCCCTGTGAAGTGCGCTGCGTGCCGCTGCCGTCCGCGACGCGCTTGCTCCGCTGCAGCGTGACGGATATCAGCGAGCGCAAACGCGCCGAACTGTTGGCTATCGGCGAGAAGCGCATCTTCGAACGCATGGCGGCGAATGTCGATTTGCGCATCACGCTCGAGGCGATTACCGAGCTCGTCGAGCGCGTCGCGAGCGACGCCGTCTGTGCCATCCGCTTGCTGGATGAAGAAGGACGCAGGCTCACGCTCTGTGCAGGGCCGAACCTGCCGCCAGCGTACGTCGACGCAATGGATGCAGTGCCCGTGGAGGCACGCAACGGATCGTGTGCGGCCGCGGTGTATCTGCAGCGGCAGGTCATCGTCGCGGACATCACCCGGGATGCGCTCTGGGAGAACCGCCGCGAAGCTGCGGTGCAAGCGGGCTTCAATGCATGCTGGTCGACACTGATACCGGCGGCCGACGGCCGTACCGTGGGCACGCTCGCGTTGTACTTCCGTGCAGCGCGCAGTCCGCTGCGCCGTGACTTCGAGCTCATGTCGCGCGTTACCCAGCTCGCCGGCATCGCCATCGAGCGTCGGCATGCGGAACAAGCACTGCGTGCCAGCGAGCTACGCTATCGGCGGCTCTTCGACAACGTGCTCGAGGGCGTGTACAGCTCCACACGCGACGCCCGCTTCGTCTCGGTGAATCCAGCGCTCGCGCGCATGGCGGGCCTGGCATCGCCCGAGGCGCTGATCGCGCACGGCCCGAAGGCGCTCTATGCCAACCCCCTCGAGCGCGACACGATCATTCATGTGCTCGAACGCGACGGCGAAGTCCGCAATGCGGAGTTCCAGTTGCAACGCGCTGACGGCTCGACGCTGACGGTGATCGAGAACGCGCGCGTGGTGCGCGACGAGTCGGGTGCGATCGTGGGTTACGAGGGAACCATATCGGATATCAGCGAGCGCAAGCGCGCCGAGAAAGCGGTCTTCGAGGAAAAGGAAAAAGCGCAGATCACCCTCGAATCCATCGGTGACGCCGTCGTCACGACGAACTCGGAAGGCTGCGTCGAGTATCTCAACCCCGTTGCCGAAGACCTGCTCGGCTGGACGACCCGCGAAGCCGCGGGCCTGCCGCTCAACCAAGTGCTGCAGATCTTCAGCGAGCACACGCGCGAGCCCGTCGAGAACCCGGTCGATCGGTGCCTACGCGAAGGTCGCGTGATCACGGTGGCCGATCAAACGCTGATCGTGAATCGACGCGGGCAGGAGATTTCCATTCAAGACTCCGCGGCGCCGATTCGCGACCGCGCGGGCCACATCATCGGCGCGGTGATGGTCTTCCACGACGTGAGTAAGGAGCGCCGCCTGCGGCGCGCGCTCGCTTATCAGGCCAGCCACGATGCGCTCACTGGGCTCATCAACCGCCGCGAGTTCGAGAACCGCCTGAACGATGCGCTCGTCTCCGTGCGAGCAAATCATCAGACCTCACACGTGCTGCTGTATCTCGATCTGGATCAGTTCAAGCTCGTCAACGATACCTGCGGCCATCAGGCCGGCGATCGACTCCTCAAACAGATCACCGGCGTCTTGCAGACGCGGGTGCGTGCGACCGACACCCTCGCGCGGCTGGGTGGCGATGAGTTCGGCATCCTGCTGCAGGACTGCACGGTCGATCGTGCGGCAATGATCGCCGACAGTCTGCGACAGGCAATCCGCTAGTTCCGCTTCGTGTGGCAGGACCGCGCGATGAACGTGGGCGCAAGCATCGGCATCGTCGAGATCACTCAAGGCAGCGAGAGCATCACGAACCTGATGAGCGCCGCGGACGTGGCGTGCTACGAGGCGAAGGATTCCGGGCGCAATCGCGTCCACATGTACCGCCATGGCTCAGCGCCGGAACGGCATCGCGAGATGCAGTGGGTGTCGCGACTTACGCATGCCTGTGAGGAGAACCGTCTCGAGCTCTACTACCAGCCCATCGTGCCGATCGGCAGCAACCCGGACACGCGCGGCCACTACGAGCTGCTGCTGCGCATGCGCGATGAGAATGGCGTGCTCGTCGGTCCCGCCGAATTCATTCCTGCGGCCGAGCGCTACAACGTCATGCCGATGATCGATCGTTGGGTCGTGAGTCATGCGCTCGGCGCCCTGGCGCACTACCGCAGCGATGGCGATGCGAGCCGCGCGTACACGGTGTCCATCAATCTATCCGGCACGTCGCTCAACGACGATCGTTTCCTGGACTTCCTCATCAATGAACTGCAGGCGTACGACCTGAGCCCCGGCGCTGTCTGTTTCGAGATCACCGAGACAGCGGCCATCTCCAACCTGCACAACGTCGTGCACTTCATGCGCGAATTCCGCTCGCGCGGCTGCCAGTTCTCACTCGATGACTTCGGCGCAGGATTGTCGTCGTTCATGTACCTCAAGAACCTGCCGGTCGATTACCTCAAGATCGATGGCCAGTTCGTGCAGAACATCACGACCGATCACGTCGACCGCAGCATGGTGGAGGCGATCACGCAGATCGGTCGTGCGATGAAGATCAAGACGATTGCCGAGCGCGTCGAAACCAAGGAAGTGTTGGACTGCCTGGCGCAGATCGGCGTGGAGTACGCGCAGGGCTACTACATCGCCGCGCCTCAGTCGGTAGAGTCGCTGAGCCGTATCACGCGCTCGACGCCGGCGCTGAAGTTCGGTTGACTGTTCGATCAGCCAACGGGAGTTAGCCGCAGCAGCGTTTCCAGCCTGCGATCGTGGCCGTAAATGTCCTCGAAGAACATGACTCCGTTCTGGCGTGTGGCCAGCACGGTGCCGTAGACGATCAGTACGGGCAGCGGCTGCGCGAGTTTCACGCGTTGATTCGGCGTGCCGCACATGGCCGCTTCGATCTGTTGCTCCGACCACGTCTCAGCGGCATTCCGCAACACGTAGAAGGCGAGCGCCGCGGGGTCGCTCACGCGAATGCAGCCGTGGCTGAAGTCGCGGCGCGAGCGTTCGAACAACTCTGCAGCCGGCGTGCCATGCAGAAACACGCTATAGCGGTTCGGCAGCACGAACTTTACAGGACCCAATGCGTTGTCCGCGCCGGGGCGCTGTCGCAGGCGCGCACCGCCTGCTTTCAATGTTTCGAGATTCGCGGATGTAACGGGCAGTATCGGTGATTCATCCGTTGGCCCCGCCACGATCTCCATGTGATGACGCTCGAGATACTTCGGGTCGCGCTCGATGAGCGGCAGCAACTCATTCACGAGAATGCTGCGCGGGATGTCCCAGTAAGGTTGAAACACCACCTGCTCGATTGCGCTGGAAAACAGGGGTGTGCGTCGCAGTCGCTCGCTTTGACCCACGATCACTCGAAGCTCGAGCGGTGCTTCGTTCGCGCTGCGCGGCAGTGCGAACAGCATGAACTGAGGGACGTTGATGATGATCATGGGAGCGCGCAGCGGCGGCAGCCAGCGCCAGCGCTCGAGGGTCAACTCGATCTGACGCACGCGTTGCGCCATCGGCGCCGTCAGCGCCGCGTATGTGCCTGGTCCGATGATCCCGTCTGGCTCGAGACCGTGGCGCGTTTGGAAACGACGAATCGCTTCCGCGAGCGTTGCGTCGATGACCTCAGCAGCTTCAACCGAGGCTTCACCATCCAGATCGCCTTCTGCTGCGAGTAGCGCGCGTAGCCGCGGCATATCGGCGTACTGCTCGCCTGGCTTGATCGACCTGCGCGGCAACGCCGCGAGTTGTGTGAGCGTGGGATCTGCTGCAAGCCCGCGATATCGCGCTAGCGCCTGTTGTAACGCGCGATACAGCTCGCTTTGCGGTTCGTAGCGTGCGAACACTTCACTGGGTACGTTCGCTTGGCTCAGCGCCACCAGTAGTTCTCGACTGTCGAAGGGTGTGGCTCGAGTGGGAAGGTCGAATCCGGCCTGCGCTGGCGTGACTCGGCCGCGTTCGAGATGAAGCGCAAGACGCACTGCGGCGATGGAGAGCGCGCGATCGAACGTCGTCTGATCTTCGGTCGGGCTCGCAACGCTCAAATGAGCGGCGGCAGTGTGTAACTCATCGGCGCAGTAGTCCGCCGGCTGCAGTCCGAGCGAGTGTGTATTGAGCAGGAACTCGATGACTGCCCGAGCCTGTGCAGTCGGCGTTGGCCGCAGCCAATAGCGAGCCTCGGATGTATACGCCGCCTCGAGCAAGGAGCGCTCAGTCGCTGAGCGAGTTGGGCAGTTCGACAGGGGTGCGGCTGCGGACGCAAAGCTACTGCAGAGCAGTGCGGCGATCGGGAGGAATGTTCGATGCCGCAAGCTGTTCGATGTCCTCAGTGCTGCGGCCGAATGAAAACGGCCGTGCCGTGGTCCGAAGCGACGTAAACCGGCGCACCGATCTTCACCAACTTGGGTATCTCATCCAGTTTCAGCGGCATGCCGGTGAGCTTGCCGCGATAGACGCGGCAGAAGGTGTCCTCGTCGATGCGGAAAGTCCGGTCGTCGCCAGCGTCCGTGGCAACCGTGATGGCGTTCGCATCGATGGCCTTGACCTTGCCTATCGTGGGAATGTTGCCCGACTGTTTCATCCCGCGAATGTCCATGGAGAGGCGGAAATAGCGATCGGAGCGGTTGGCCAGCCCGCTGTGCGGCGTCTCCAGGCTGAACACCAAGAGGTCGCCGGGCTGGTAGACGGCGCGTCGCCAGGCATCTTCGGGAACGGCGCCGTAGGCGATGCCCGCCGCAGGTCGTGCGAAGTCGTTCATACGTGGCTTGTGCATGCCTTCGGCGACGGTCAGTCCACCGGTGTCCTCGTCGATCGTGACCAGCGGAATCCAGCACACCCGGAGCGGCAGTCCCTTGTTGTTCGGGCCGTCGCAATGGATGTAGTTGAAGCGGCTGCCGTCGTAACCCTTCTGCGGCGGGAAGGCCTGAAATTCGCTATTCGGCACCCAGAACACTTCATCGCCGAACAGCTCGGCGAAGAAGCGCTTGATCTTCGGATCATTGACGAGCATGTCCCGCGGATACAGCGCCAGCAAGGGGTCTTCCTCCGGCGGGCCACCCATGACGATGGGATAGCCTTCCAGCGATGCGCCGTTCCAGACGGCGGCATCGGTGCGCGTGGGATCGATCACACCGAGGTCGTTCAGCACCTTCAGATAAACGGCACGCGTGCGGCCGACCGCCTCCTTGTCCAGGACATCGCGGAAGAACCAGTAACCGTCGCGCTCCCACGCAGCGTCGAGCGCGGCCCGATCGCCCAGCAGGTGGTTGGACACATTGAATTCGCGAAACGGCGGAGTGTCGTCCTCGAGCGGCTTGGGGTAGAAGGACATGCTGGCTCCTCGAGGAAGTGAACTTGGAACGCTGCGGAGTTCCATTCCGTGCTGCCATCATCATGAAAGCACGTTCGTGCCCGCGGGTCGACGAGTAGTGTCCCTCCGATGGAACATGCTAGCGCCATTCGTGCACCTATGCCGCGTTCGCACGCGTGCGTAGCATCGAACCGAAAACCCGGATGCTCGTAAGACCTGCGCTCTGATCGGAGGGTTCGATGTACAAGGCCATCCTGTTGGCGATCGGCTCACTGGCGATCGCGATGTTTGCGGCGCCGCTCCAGACGGCCGCCGCACGGGACAGCAGCAAGGTCCCATTGCCGCTGCGGCCCGCATCGGCCGCTCCTCCCGTCAAAGCTGAATTGGAGCAGAGCTATCGCAGATATATCGCTTGCTTCAATGCGCAGGACTTCGACTGCTTCGGCAACTATTACACGGACGATATGGAGTACGGCGAGGGCCAGTGGCATTTGCGCAGCCGCGCGGAGTTCTTGGCGTTCTACCGCAAGGCATGGAAACATCTGCGTGAGCACATCACGATCAACTCGATCGAGATCCGGGGTACGACGCTCCTTGCGGACATCTCCAACCACATCGTCGTGTTCGAGGAGTTCCCGGATTTCCCGCTGCGACCCTTAGCGAAGGGAGCCGACTTCGTCGTTCGCGGCACGATGGCGTACTCGATGCGAGATGGAAGATTCTCTCGCATCAAAGGCGTCGAATCGGACGAGGCGCCGACGTTCGAGCTCATCGATGTCAGTGGACCGATGACGCAGGAGAAATACGCGCGCTACATCGACACCTTCAATCGCCACGATCTCCGCTTCGTCGAGTTCTATTCCGAGGATGTCGTCTTCGACAAAGGCAAAGATGACGGTGTTCTGAAAGGGCGTGATGCGATCGCGGACTGGTATCGAAACATCTGGCAAGACTTCGCAGAGAAAGTGACGCCGCGGCTCGTGACGATCGACAGCGCCCAGAATCTCATGATCGTCGAGCTGCGCATCGAACTGACGGCCCTACGCAACGGCGTACAGCGGCCGAACTTGACCTTGAACAAAGGTGATCAGCTGGTGGTGGATGATGCGGTCGTGTATTCCCTGCGGGATGGATCAATCACCTCACTGCGCGGCGTCGCGGACGCACGGTATGTGATCCGGGCGGGTGAACAGGGTGCGGGCGCGGGCGCAAAAGTCGCACCGCCGCGGAAAGTGGTGCTGATCTCACGGCTCGAGGTGCGCCCCGGCCGAGGCAATGAGCTCGAGTCGGCCATCCGCGAGTTCTACGGCAAGGTTCGCGAGTCCGAGCCCGGGTGTTTGGTCAACGTGATGCATCGACCCGCGCCTGCGCCGGGTCGCCGCGAGGCTGGTGGCGCCTTCGCCTCGGCATCCGCACAGGCCGATACGTTCGTCTTCTATGAGGTCTATGCGGATGCCGCAGCCGCCGCAGGCCACACGAAGACGCCGCACTTCCAAGCGCTCATGGCGAAGCTGGACGGTCTCATCGATGGGAAGATTGAGCTGGAGTCTCTCGAGGAGATCGATGCACGGTGATCAAAGGTCGCGCATGGCGAAAGCCCTCTCGTGACGCGCATGGCTCGTGACGTGTGTTCAAAGGGTAAACTGTCAGCAGGCAGGTATCCCACAGAATCGCCGTTGCATGGAAACCGCACGAGAAAAAGCCGAATTCATCGAACGACGTAGCGGAATCACGGACCGCCGCCTCGCTGTCGCCCCCATGATGGACTACACGGACCGACACTGCCGATATCTGATGCGCCTGTTGAGTCCCAGCGTTCTGCTGTACACAGAGATGGTGACGGCGGGCGCGATTGTGAGAGGCGATACCGAGCGCTTGCTCGCATACGATCCGGCCGAGCATCCACTAGCCCTGCAGCTCGGCGGGAGTGACCCTCAGGAGCTGGCGCACGCGGCGCGCATCGGTGCCTCTTTCGGCTACGACGAGATCAACCTGAACTGCGGCTGTCCGAGCGATCGCGTGCAGAACGGGCGCTTTGGTGCCTGTCTGATGGGCAGCGCAGAACGTGTCGCAGAATGCGTGTCGGCAATGATGGCCGCTGTGAGCGTGCCCGTAACCGTCAAATGCCGCATCGGGATCGAGCCGCGTCCTGCGGAGCATGCCGACGACTACGCCACGTTGAGTCACTTCGTGCGAACAGTGGCCTCTGCGGGCTGCGACACGTTCATCGTCCACGCGCGCATCGCCGTGCTGCGCGGCCTGAGCCCCAAGGAAAACCGCGAAATCCCGCCGCTGCGTTACGCGGTCGTGGAGCAACTGCGCAGTGAGTTTCCTGCGCTGCATTTCGTGCTGAACGGTGGCTTGAAGGATCGCAGGCAGATTCTCGCACTGCTCGAGCGGTTCGAAGGGGTCATGATCGGGCGTGAGGCGTACGCCAACCCGTATCTGCTGGCTGAGCTGCATCAGGAAATGGTCGAGCCGCGCGCCGTGTTGCCGGCGCGATCGCACGTACTGGAGCGATACGCGGATTACATGGAGTCAGCCCTCAGCAGGGGTGAGCGGCTGGCTGCGCTGTTCAGGCCGCTGCAGGGGCTGTACGCGGGCCTGCCGGGTGCCCGTGCCTGGCGCCGCTATTTGGGGGAGCAGGCGAGTCAGCCTGGTGCCGGCACCGACGTTCTACACAGCGCGTTACGCATCGTGAGTGCTGCCGCTTAGCAGGCCGCAACCCACAATGTAGGCGAACTTATGTTAGGTGCTGCTGTATATAATGCAGCGCGACGGCGTCGCCCGACGACGACGGCCCTCCTGGTAGGTCATGGGAAAAGACATCGAACTCGCCATCCTGTTTGCCGACGTCGTTGGCAGCACCCGCATCTACGAGGTGATGGGTGATACGCGAGCCCGCGAGCTCGTGCTCACGTGCGTGGACATCATGCGTAACGCGACTGAGCAGAACCACGGCACCGTCATTAAAACGATCGGCGATGAGATCATGGCGACGTTCCCCACCGCCAACGATGCGCTCAACGCCGCGAGCCGCATGCAGCACGACATCCGCATGCATACGGAGCTCACCATCGAAGGCCAGCCCATCGCGATCCGCATCGGCGGGCACTTCGGTCCGGTGGTGCTCGAAAACCGCGACATCTTTGGTGCGGCCGTCCACACCGCGAACCGCATGACGAGCCAAGCGAAGGCCGGCCAGATCATGGTCACGAGCTCGGTCGTCGAGCGCCTCGCCCCGGAGTGGCGCTCGGCCGTGCGTCAGATCGACGTCGCGACCTTGCGTGGGAAGACGAGCGAAGATGAGCTCTACGAAGTGCTCTGGCAGAAGGAAGACGCCACGAGCATGTTGCCGGCCATCGCGCTGGGTGGCGGCGGTCGCGACAATAAATTCAAGCGTCTGCGGCTCAAGTTTCAGAATCAGGAGATCGTGCTGGACGAGCATCGCGTGAGCATCGCGATCGGCCGTGCCGAAGAGAACGACGTCGTGATCAAGGGCAATCTGATATCACGCCTGCACGCGCGCATCGAGCTCACGCGCCACAAGTTCTATTTGATCGATCAGAGCACCAACGGCACGTTCGTGACCACCCGCGAAGGCGAAGAGTCGTTCGTGCGCAGGGACACGATGCAGCTGAAAGGCGAGGGGCTGATCGGCTTCGGCCGCGCCCCCGAAGCGAATTCCCCGCAGATGATTCGGTTCATCTGCGAGGAATGAGTTTGGCCTAGCTTCCCAGCCGCCGCACCACAGCGGCGTGCTCTTCCCGTAAACGGGCCGGCACCCGGTCGCGGAATTCATCCAAATAGCTGCCTACCGACGCCATCTCGACACGCCACGCGGCTGGATCGACGGACAGCAACGTTTGCAGGGTATCGGGGCCGATGTTGAGACCTGCGGTGTTCAAGTCCTTTGCGTGCGGGACGAACCCGATGGGTGTCTCCGCCGCGTCGGCCTTGCCTTCGCAACGATCGATGATCCACCGCAGCACGCGCAGATTGTCGCCGTAGCCCGGCCATAGGAACTTGCCGTTGCCGTCTTGGCGGAACCAGTTGACGTGGAAGATCCGCGGCAGCTGCTTCACGCGCGACTCGAACGACAGCCAGTGCTTCCAGTAGTCGCCGAAGTTGTAACCGGCAAATGGTTTCATCGCCATGGAATCACGGCGCACGACGCCCACCTGGCCCACTGCCGCCGCCGTCGTCTCCGATGCCATGCCCGCACCGACCAGCACGCCATGGGCCCAGTCGCGTGCTTCGTACACGAGCGGCGCCACTTCGCGCCGGCGGCCGCCGAAGAGAATGGCTGAAATCGGCACGCCTTCGGGATCTTCGGTCGCAGGGGCGTAGCTCGGGTTTTGTGTCGCGGCCACGGTAAAACGGGCGTTGGGATGCGCGGCCGGACCGTTGCCGCTCTGATAAGGACGGCCTTGCCAGTCGACGGCCGGCGTGCCGCTGTCGAGCCCTTCCCACCACGGCTGGTTATCCGCGGTCACAGCCACGTTCGTGAAGATCGTGTCGTGCTGGATCATGTCGTAGGCGTTGCGATTGGTCTTGCGGTTGGTGCCCGGCACCACGCCGAAGTAACCCGCTTCCGGGTTGATCGCACGCAAGCGGCCATCGCTCCCGATGTGCAGCCACGAAATATCCTCGCCCACCGTCCAAATCTTCCAGCCGGGCATGCTCTCGGGCGGGATGAGCATGGCCAGATTCGTCTTGCCGCAGGCCGACGGAAATGCCGCGGCGATGTAGTGCGTCTTGCCTTCCGGGCTTTGCACGCCCATCAGCAACATGTGCTCGGCCAGCCAGCCTTCAGTGCGAGCCTGATAGCTCGCGATGCGCAACGCATGGCACTTCTTGCCGAGCAGCGCATTGCCGCCGTAACCGGAGCCGATGCTCTTGATGGAGAGCTCTTCGGGAAAATGCATGATGAAGCGGCGATCGGGATTGAGATCGCCGATCGAGTGCAATCCCTTCACGAACGTGTTGTCGCGCTCGATGCGGCGCAGAGCGGCCGTGCCCATGCGCGTCATGATGCGCATGTTGACCACGACATACGGGCTATCGGTGATCTCCACGCCGCAACGCGAGAACGGCGAATCGATCGGGCCCATGCAATACGGAACGACGTACATGGTGCGGCCGCGCATCGTGCCTTCGAACAGGGCGTCGATCTTCTTGTGCCCTGCTTCCGGGTCCATCCAGAGGTTGTTTGGGCCGGCATCGTCCCGATTGCGCGTGCAGACGAATGTCAGATGCTCGACTCGCGCGACGTCCGAAGGATTGGAGCGGTGCAGATAACAGTTCGGGTGGGTGGCCTGGTTGAGCTTGATAAGATCGCCCGAGCGCGTCATGGCCTCGATGAGGGCGGCGTACTCGCCCTGCGAACCGTCGCACCAGTGGATCGAGTCCGGTTTGGTCAGGCGTGCGACTTGTTCTACCCAGGATTTCAACGCCGCGTTCGACGTGCTCATTGCAATGATTTCCTCATGTTTTCAGTACTCTCGTCGTGCGGTTCGTCATGAGCCGCGACGGTGCCCCATGCGTCGGCACGTCAGGCCCTCTCAGCCCCACAAGCTCGAATACGCGACGATAGTCAGGGCTAAGAATCAATACCAGTACGAGTATGGGCCAGGGTGGGGGATGAGCTTTGGATCGGCATTATACCGACTGAGCGTCGCGGTGCTGCGTGAGGCGACCAGCGAATTGCTCAATACCAGCCTGTACTTGCGTCACCGGCAGCGCCTCAACATAACGGTGTCGTTGCTGGCTCTGTTCCTGCTGAGCCAGCGTGCAATCGCGGACGAACCCGTGCCGTTGAACGTAACCGCGACGGCGGAGGTGCGCATGGAGGAGCCTCAGCCGGACGGGACCTTGCACTGGCGCTTTCTCCCAGCCGGTCAGCTGCACCAGGGCGATGAGGTGTTCTTCACCTTGGCCGTACGGAACGCAACGCCCGTGGTTGCACCCGACGTTACGGTCACGTGGCCGGTGCCGGCAAACACCGTCTATGTCCCAGAGTCGGCGAGCGGTCCGGCTGCGCAGATCGACTACTCGGTCGATGGCGGGCGTACGTTCGACCGCGCGGGACGGTTGCGTGTCATCGACGGCAGTGGCGGGACGCGCGCGGCCACAGAGCGCGACTACACCCATTTACGATGGCGATTGCGCTATCCCCTTGCGCCGAATGCGGTGGCGCTGTTGCGCTTCCGGGCTGTGTTTCAGTGAATCGCTCCCCTGACGAGATGGCAGAGCTGTTCGGTGCGGACGGTCCGCTCGCACGAACGATCGACGGCTTTACCGTGCGCGAGGAGCAGATCGCGATGGCGCGGCGGGTCGCATCGGCTCTGCGGCATCGGTCGCGGCTAGTCGTCGAGGCAGGCACTGGGACCGGCAAGACGTTCGGTTATCTCGTGCCCGCGTTGCTCAGCGGTCGGCGCGTCATCGTATCCACTGGCACACGCAATCTGCAGGACCAGCTATTTCACCGGGATCTACCCATGGTTGCCCGTGCGCTCGGATTGCCGGTGCGTGTGGCGCTGTTGAAAGGGCGTGCGAACTATCTGTGCGTGCATCGCCTGGCGCTGGCCGAGCAGCAGGCCGTTGCGCGCGGCCTGAAACGGGAGATAGCGATCGCCTTGCCGCGCATTCGCGAATGGTCGTTGAGTAGCCGCACCGGCGACATCATCGAAATGACGCGACATGCGGAAAACGATCCTGTATGGCCTTGGGTGACCTCGACGCGCGAGAACTGCCTGGGTCCCGATTGCTCGGAGTTCGAGCGGTGTCACGTCGTTGAAGCGCGCCGCAAAGCGATGGGCGCTGACATCGTCATCGTGAACCACCACTTGCTCATGGCGGACTTGATGCTGAAGGAAGAAGGGTTCGGCGACCTGCTGCCGGGCGCCGACGCGGTGATCGTGGACGAAGCGCATCAGCTGCCCGATGTGGCAACCCTGTTTCTCGGCTTTGCGGTCTCGATGCGCCAGGTGCACGCGCTCGCGGCGGATCTCGCGGCCGAATTGTTACTCGCACCGGCAGCATTCCCGAGTGTGTTGGTGCAAACGCTGGAACGGCGCGCCTCCGAGTTGAGCGATGCATTCGGCACAGGTGCTGAGCGGCGGGAGCTCGATGATTGCGGGCGCGATTTCTTCGAGGCTCTGCTCGAACTGCAGGACTGCCTGAGTGAAGTCGTGCAGTCATTGACGAACATAGGCGATGCTTTTCCGTCGCTGGTTGCCATCCGTCGACGTGCTCACGAGATTGCCGTGCGCCTCGGGAGCATTGGCAAGACAACTGACGATGCGCCCGCGAGCGTGCGCTGGGTGCAAGCGCATCGCTCCGGTGTGTCGTTGCACTACGTGCCCGTCGACGTGTCGCGCCAGCTCGGAGAGCTCATGGCCGCGCACTCGGCCGCATGGATCTGCACCTCGGCAACGCTCGCGGTCGGCGATGACTTCTCGCATTTCCTGGGCCGCATCGGTTTGCAAGACGCGGAGCGCGCACGCTTCGACAGTCCGTTCGATTACGCCCGACAAGCGCTGTTGTATCTGCCGAAGGGACTCGATGCGCCAAGCTCGTCGCGACACACGATGCAAGTGATCGATGCGGCGGCTCCGGTGCTCGACGCGAGCGGTGGACGCGCGTTTCTGCTATTCACCAGTCATCGTGCGTTGCGGATCGCTGCGGACCTACTGCGCCGGCGCTACGGCGCACGACCGCCGTTTGCCATTCTCGTGCAGGGCGACGCGCCGCGTGCGGCGTTGCTCGATGAGTTTCGTCGCCACGGCAATGCTGTGTTGCTCGGCACGAGCAGTTTCTGGGAAGGCGTCGATGTGAAAGGCCCGGCCTTGTCCGTCGTGGTGATCGACAAGCTGCCCTTCGCGGCGCCTGATGATCCGGTGCTGAAAGCGAGGTTGGCAGCCGTCGAACAACAAGGCGGCCAGCCGTTTCTGGACGAGCAGGTGCCGCAAGCGGCTATTGCGTTGAAGCAGGGGGTAGGGAGGCTCATACGCGATGTGAACGATTTCGGGGTGGTGATGTTGTGCGATCAGCGTGTGCAGTCGCGCGGCTATGGGCGCATCTTTCTCGAAGCACTGCCGCCGCTGCGTCGAACCTCGGATCTCGAGGAAGTGCGCACGTTCCTCATGGATCGACTCTGGGAACACCAGGCTGCAACTGAGTCGAGCGGGTGGTCGTCATGAAGTTGCTGGCGCTCGATACGGCCACTGAACGGTGCTCCGTCGCGCTGTCCCTCGATGGCGAGATCATCGTGCGCGCTACGGAAACGCCCCGCGGACACGCCGAACTGATCTTGCCCATGGTCGATGAGGTGCTCCGAGAAGCCGGGCTCACGCTGCGTGAGCTCGATGCACTCGCTTACGGGCGTGGCCCCGGCGCCTTCACCGGCGTGCGCATTGCGGTCGGCGTTGCACAGGGGCTTGCTTATGGCGCATCGCTTTCGTTGGTCGGCATTTCGAATCTGGCTGCCGTCGCTCAGGCCTGTGCCGACGCTGCATCGGTGCTCGTCTGTATGGACGCGCGGATGAACGAAGCCTACTGGTGCACGTATGCGTTGGGAGCGCGCGGTTTGATGGAACCGAGGCAGCCGGAGCGATTATCGGCGCCCGATGCCGTCGAGGTAGCTCCCGAGAGCATCGAAGTCGTGGCCGGGACGGCACTGACTGCCTATTCGGCACTGTCGCAGCGTTACGCAGGCGTGAGACAACGTCCCGGCGCCCTGCCACATGCACGCGAAATCGCGTACTTGGCCGTTCCTGAAGTGCAGGCAGGCAATACGCATCGCGCTCAGGATGCACAGCCGGTGTACTTGCGCGATCAGGTTGTTGCAGCTCGATGACGTGCGCATTTCACGCGGCTGTAATAATCCGTTGCTGTAATCGTCCCGACATCATTCGACGCCTGCACGCATGTCCGGCCAACAAATCCTGATCGTCGAAGACGAGCGACCCATTCGCGAAATGATTGCGTTCGGGTTGCGCCGTCATGGTTTTGACGTGCGCGAAGCCGCCGACGTGTCTGCCGCGCGGGCGAGCATCGCCGACCGCCGTCCCGATCTCGTGTTGGTGGATTGGATGCTGCCCGACATGAGTGGGCTCGAGCTGACTCGAGCATTGAAGCGCGACAAGGACACCCAGGAGTTGCCGATCATCATGCTGACCGCGCGTGCCGAGGAGCAGGACAAGGTGCTCGGGCTGGATGGCGGCGCTGACGATTACGTGACGAAGCCGTTCTCGCCACGTGAGCTGCTCGCGCGCATCAACGCGGTATTGCGCCGTACGCCGCACGGTAACCAGGACGAAGTCATCGAGGCCGAGGGGCTCGTGCTCGATGCGGCGAGTCATCGCGTGACCGCGGGTGACCGCACGGTGCAACTCGGTCCCACGGAATATCGCTTGTTGTCCTTCTTCATGACGCATCCGGAACGCGTGTACAGCCGCGCGCAGCTGCTCGATCGCGTTTGGGGCGGCAACGTCTATGTCGAGGAGCGCACGGTCGATGTTCACATCCGCCGGCTGCGCAAAGCACTGGAAACATTCAATTACGACCGGTTCATTCAGACGGTGCGCGGCTCGGGCTATCGGTTTTCCACGCGCGCGGAATGAGACTTGCCGGTCGCAGCGT
>CBJNAT010000010.1:0-15124 GCA_966434585.1 uncultured Gammaproteobacteria bacterium
CGATGCGCTCAACGGCGCGCCGGGCATCTACTCCGCACGATATGCCGGGCCGGAAGCGAGTGACCAGGCCAATCTGCTGCGGTTGCTGCACGATCTCGCGGATGTGCCAGAGCAGCGGCGAACGGCGCGTTATCACTGCGCGCTCGTGTACTTGCGCGCGGAACGGGATCCCGCGCCGCTGGTATGTCAGGCCACGTGGGAAGGCCGCATTCTCCGCGAGCCTCGCGGATCCGGCGGGTTTGGGTACGACCCGGTGTTTGCAGTGCAGGGCCTGAAGGTCAGTGCGGCCGAGCTGTCTCGCACCGAAAAGAATCGCTTGAGCCATCGAGGGCAGGCGCTCGCGCTGCTGCTCGATGGCCTGCGCCGCGAACCGAGCCGACGCCCGTGAACGTGCCCCGCACGATTGGGTTGTACGTGCACATGCCTTGGTGTGTGCGCAAGTGTCCGTACTGCGACTTCAACTCACACCGAGCACCGAATGTCTTGCCCGTCGATGCGTACATCGACGCGCTGCTGGCGGATCTCGACTGTGACTTGTCGAGGCACGCGCTAGCAAATCGTGAGCTCGTCTCTGTCTTCATGGGCGGCGGCACGCCGAGTCTGTTCGGTCCGAATGCGATGCATCGTTTGTTGGCGGGCATCCGCCATCGGATGTCGTGCCGAACCGATATGGAAATCACCATGGAGGCGAATCCCGGCACGATCGAGCGAGGTTCGTTCCGTGACTACCGTGCGGCGGGGATCAATCGCGTCTCTCTGGGAGTGCAGAGCTTCGATGATGCCGCGCTTGCGTGCCTCGGACGCATTCACCAAAGTGCGGAGGTATTCAGGGCTGTAGAAGAGCTGCACGCCGCGGGAATTGAAAACTTCAACATCGATTTGATGTACGCGTTGCCCGAGCAGTCTCTCGCCGGAGCAATTCGCGATGTCGAAAGCGCAATTGCTCTGCGTCCTGCGCATCTCTCTCACTACGAGCTGACTCTGGAACCCGGCACTGTTTTCTACTCGCGTCCGCCGCCGTTACCTGACGCGGACCTTGCCTGGGAGATGCAGATCGAGTGCCAGGCACGGTTGGCCGATGCCGGATTTGAGCAATACGAAGTCTCCGCCTACGCCCGAGCAGGACGGCAGTGTCGCCACAACGTTGTCTATTGGTCGTTCGGCGACTACCTCGGCATTGGTGCCGGTGCGCACGGCAAGCTCACTTGCGCGGAGGAGATCAGCCGCTCAGTGCGTGAGAAGCAGCCTTCGCGCTACCTCGGTAGCGCGCCGGCAGAGCGCTGCAGTTGGACCGAGGTGCCGTGTGAGCTACGCGCCTTCGAATTCATGCTGAACGTGCTGCGGCTCGCGCGCGGCTTTTCAGCCGCGGAGCTAGAGCGCGCGACCGGCGCAACTCTGCGTGTGCTCGATCGCCAACTCCGGGAGGCTGTTGGTAAAGGGCTGCTCGAGTGCGTTGCTGGGCGGTGGCGAGCGACAGATCTAGGGCGTCGTTTTTTGAACGATCTACAGGCTCTTTTCCTCCCTGAGGGACGTGACCGGAGTGTTGCAAGTGCGTGAACTGCCGCACAAATTTGCGTGTCGAGAGGCTCGTTGGACGGGCTGTTGCGTAGCTGTTATGCACACCTTGGAGAGCCCTGCAAATAGGGGCTCGGATATGCGACCGTTTCGGAAGCACCGCGCTAGCAAGCGCGCGTAAGTCCATGGAGCGATAAGGGAAAATTCACTGATCAAAATTTGATCAAAGTGACGCTGACATATTTCTGTAGCCTGTTCGGATCCCGCGCAGCAGCGTCTTCCACAGACTTATCCACAAACTTTGTGGATAACCCCCATGACGCTTCGGTCCAGCGAAAAAATTCCTACAGCGAGGTCGCTTTGACTATTGTCCACCTCAAGCCGCGTGGCTACACTTCGCGGCCTTTTTCCCCGGCCCCGAGCCATCGCCATGAAAGCTGGAATCCACCCCGAGTACAAAGAGATCACGGTCACGTGCAGCTGCGGCAGCACGTTCCAGACCCGCTCGACCCTGGGCCACGACCTGCAGATCGAAGTCTGCTCGAGCTGCCATCCGTTCTACACGGGCAAGCAGAAGATCGTGGATACGGGCGGTCGCGTGGATAAGTTCCGCAAGAAGTACGCGCGCGCGTAACAACTACGTTGCGGATCGGTCTAAGCAAGGGCGCTTCGGCGCCCTTTTTGTTGCCCGCATTCTGGCGGGCACAAACGGCACGCGTGAGAAGCGCCATCTACAGAGTTAGGATCAGGCGGTCGAGACTCTCGCCCCTGATCGCAGACCGGAGAAGCGAATGAAACTGCGTACCCTTCGCGCGCTCCTCGCGAGCGGTGCACTGTTGGCTCTGGCCAGTTGCGCCACCAATCCGGTGACGAACCGCCCGGACTTCGTGACCATGTCCGAAAAGGGCGAGATCGAACAGGCCCGCAAAGTCCACCCCCTGCTATTGCAGCAGATGGGGCCGGCATATGAAGACCCGAAGCTTCAGCAGTATGTGAATGACGTAGGCCAGCGCATCGCCAAGATGAGCCAGCGGCCGCATCTGACCTACACCTTCACCATCCTCGACACTCCAGACATCAACGCCTTCACGATCGGAGGCGGTTATGTCTATGTGAGCCGTGGGATCCTTGGCTATCTCAACTCGGAGGCCGAGCTGATCGCGGTGCTTGGCCACGAGATCGGTCATGTGGATGCGCGTCACCCGGTTCGCGGTCAGGCGAAATCCACGTTGGCGGGTATTGGCGCAGCCGCGGTCGGACTGTTCACCGGCAGTGGCGATCTCGCGAACCTGGCCGGATACGCCGGAGAGGCCATCGTGAGAGGCTACGGCCGAGAGAACGAGCTCGAAGCAGACCGCCTCGGCGCCGAGTACCTCGCGAAGTTGGGGCTGCAGCCTTCGCACATGATTGACACCGTGCGCTTGCTGAAGAACAACGAGATGTTCGAGATCCAGCGGGCGCGCGTGGAGAACCGCAAGCCGCAGGTGTATCACGGCGTGTTCTCGACGCATCCGGACAATGACCGGCGTCTGGCCGAGGTCGTGGCGGCGGCGAACAAACTGAAGAACACTACTGGCGCAGACGATGCCGGCCGAGAGCGTTATCTGAAAGCGATCGAAGGTGTGCCGTTCGGGCCGAGTCGCTCGCAAGGCATCCTGCGCGGCAACCGCTTCTATCACAGCGACATGGCGTTCACGCTCGCTTTCCCGAACGGCTGGCAAGTGGAGAATGGCGCGAGCGTTCTTGCCGCCGTCTCGCCCGGCAAAGAAAGCCTGCTCCAGGTGCAGACGATGGCTCCGCCGACGGGCGTTGGCCCCCGTGAACTGCTCGGCAGGCTGCTCGCTAACTCGAGTGCCAGCCAGCCTGAGGCCCTCGATGTGAATGGGCTGCAGGCCTATACAGCGGTTACGCGCAGTACAGCCACGAAGTTCGGCACCCTGCCGGTGCGGTACGCCGTCGTGTACTACAACAACCTTGCGTATGTGTTCGCCGGGGCGAGCAAAGCATCTCGTGGGGTGCCCACGGCGGACCCGCTGTTCATGTCGACCATCAAGACATTCCGACGCTTGCGCGAAAACGAGTTTGCGCTGGCCGAGCCGAACAAGATCAAGACGATCACCGCGCCCCCGGGAGTGGCGATGGCGGATCTAGCGAAGAACTCTCCCTTAAAAACCTACCCTGTCGAAACGCTGCGTCTCATGAACGATCTGTACCCCAACAAGGAACCGCAGCCAGGCCAGTTACTGAAGATCGTCGAGTAGTCCGATCGGTTGCGCCGCCCCGGCGCGGAGCGATGGATGCTTGATTCCCGCGGATGCTCATGTAAGGCTCCGCGCCTCTTCTGCACTTGCAAAATCCCTCGTTCGGCTGCTTTCCGCATTAGGTAAGACTCATGGCTGCGCCCGAGAAATCCTTCGAACTCCTCAACACTGCCACCGGTAAACGTTCGGTCCTGCCGGTGCGATCGGGCACGCTGGGTCCCGACGTAGTTGGAATCGGCCCTCTGTTCAAAGAGCACGGTGCTTTCACGTTCGACCCGGGGTTCATGTCGACAGCGGCGTGCGAAAGCAAGATCACCTTCATCGACGGCGACGAGGGGGTTCTGTTGTATCGCGGATTTCCGATCGAGCAGCTCGCGGCAAAAAGCAACTTCCTGGAAGTCGCGTACCTGCTGATCAATGGCGAGCTGCCGACGGCAGCGCAGCTCAGTGAATTCACGCACGCCATTCAGTACCACACGATGATCAACGAATCGCTGCTGCGATTCTTCAACGGCTTTCAGTACAACGCGCATCCGATGGCGATGCTGTCCGGCGTCGTTGCCTCGATGGCCGCGTTCTATCACGACTCGATGGACATCTATAACCCGCGTCATCGCGAGATCTTCGCTCATCGCATCATCGCGAAGATTCCGACGATTGCGGCAGCGGCGTACAAGCACGCACTCGGCCAACCGTTCATGTACCCGCGCAACGATCTGGACTACTGCTCGAACCTGTTGCACATGTTCTTCGCCGTGCCCTGCGAGTCATACAAAATCGATCCCGTTCAAGCACAGGCGCTCGACCTGCTCTTCATCCTGCACGCCGATCACGAACAGAACGCGAGCACTTCCACCGTGCGACTCGCCGGTAGTACGGAAGCCAATCCGTATGCCGCGATCTCATCCGGCATCTCTGCGTTGTGGGGCCCGGCACATGGTGGTGCGAACGAGGCGGTATTGGCGATGCTCGAGCAGATCGGCACTGTCGAGAATGTGCCGAAGTTCATCGCGCGCGCGAAGGACAAGAACGACTCCTTCCGCCTGATGGGCTTCGGGCACCGCGTGTACAAGAACTTCGATCCGCGGGCGACGATCATCCGGGCGATGTGCCACAAGGTGCTGGCAAAGCTGGGCAAGTCGGACAACCCGCTGTTCGAGCTCGCGCTGCGTCTGGAAGAGATCGCGCTGAAGGACGAGTACTTCGTCGAGCGCAAGCTCTATCCGAACGTCGACTTCTACTCGGGCATCATCTACAGCGCGATCGGCATCCCGCAGTCGATGTTCACCGTGATGTTCGCCATCGCGCGCACGGTGGGTTGGGTGGCGCACTGGCAGGAGATGATTTCCGATCCCGCGATGAAGATCGGTCGTCCGCGGCAGCTGTACCTCGGCCCTGCCAAGCGCGACTACTCCGAAATCAACAAGCGCTGATCGCTCACATTTCCAATTGCGCGCTCTGATCGATGAGCGCGCGGACTTCCCCCAACCCGGCCCGCTTCATCGGTCTGCCGTCCACGGGACTGGATGGCGCCTGTCGAATGCCATCCAGCGGGAAAATGACCGCGTCGATGGCATGCGAGCCCGCACGAAAACGCACAGCGGGATAAGGCACCAGCCGATCCGGTTCGTAGCGCAGTCGCCGTTCCAGCATCTCGTGCGGAATACCGCGATCCATAAGGGCCAGCGCGACGCTCTCGGCACTCTCGGCGAAAATATGCAGGTTGATGTCACTGTGCGCAGAAGCAGTGCCACTCAACACGCCCCCGACCAAGCGCGGCTCGAACTTCGCCAGCAGCTGCATGGCCTGTTCGGCGGCCCGACGCGCGGCGCGCAGTGCAAGTGAATGTGTCTGTGCTCCAAATAGCCGGTGATGCTCGGCCAGTGCCTCTTCGATCTCCACGTTCCGGGGCAGAACCGCTATATCGCTCGCGCCCAGTCGCTCCGCAGCCTTGCGTTTGGCCAATAGGTAGTCGTCGATACCTTGTTCGGCCATGATGCGAGCGGCCTCTTGCGCGAGTGCACGACGGAGGTGATCGGCCCGTGGGTTGTTGCGTTTAGCCATGGTCCCCTCAAAACAGTGAATCCTCAGCTTCACGACTGCCCGTATCGCTGCTACCGCTCGTATCGACGTTAAGAGACCCGCCTGCGGTGGGCACGCGATCCGCCATGAAGAGTTCGAGGATCGCACCACCGTCGTCGGCTGCAGCAGGCAGACCGGAGTCGGGGGAAATGCGCATGCTCACGATACCGGACGGCTGCGGTAGACGTTGCTCCGGCAAATTCTTTAATGCTTCCGCCATGAAGTAGATCCAGATCGGCAGCGCCGTGCGCCCTCCTTGCTCGCTAGGGCCTAGTGAGCGCTCTTCATCGAAGCCAACCCACGCGGTACCCACCAGCGCCGCGTTGAAGCCGCAGAACCAAGCGTCTCGGCCATCGTTCGTGGTGCCAGTCTTGCCGGCCAGATCGGTGCGCTTCAACTGCATCGCTCGCGTTGCCGTGCCGCGGCGGACGACATCGCTCATCATGTCCGTCAGCAGGAAGGCATTTGCGGCAGACAGCGTCCTGGGGGCGAGTGTCTCGAGTCGTGGATCCGGTGCTGCGGGTTGCGCAGCCGCCGCCTCGCCACCTTCACTCTGCAGCGCGGCTTGCGCTTCGGCTCTTTCCGCGATGATGTCGTCCCAGCAAGACGCGCAAACGGCCCGCGGTGTCGCCTCCCAAGTCACTCGTCCGTCCGGTCCAGCGACGCGATCGATGAAGTACGGTTCGACGTGAAAGCCACCGTTCGCGAACACGGCATACGCCGTTGCCATTTGTAGCGGCGAGACCTGCGCCGTTCCCAAGGCCAGTGAAAGGTTGCGCGGCAGTTCATCGGGCATAAACCCAAAGCGGCTTGCATGTTCTACCACCGGGCTTACCCCGAGGGCGTGCATGATTCGGATGGATACGAGGTTCTGCGAACGCACCAGCGCTTCCCGCAGGCGCGTAGGTCCATAGAAACGACGTGCATTGTTTTGTGGCCGCCAACTCGATTCGAGTGCCGCATCATCCAAAACGAAGGGTGCGTCATTGATGATGGAAGCGGGAGTGAATCCATTCTCCAGCGCGGCCGAGTACAGGAAAGGCTTGAATGCCGAGCCGGCTTGGCGCTTCGCCTGCACCGCGCGATTGAAGCTGCTCGAGAAGTAGTCGAACCCACCCACGAGCGCTGCAATGGCGCCGTCCTGAGGATCCAGCGCAACGAATGCACCTTGCGCTTGGGGGATTTCGACCAGCTGCCATTGTCCGGAGCGCTGCTGAGCCACGTACACCACATCGCCAACCGAAAGCGCCTCATCTGCTGATTCAAGCGCCGGTCCGACATTGCCACCTGGCAGCGGCTTTCGTGCCCACTTGATGCCATCCCACGCGAGATTCACACGCCCGGCACGTTTGGCGAAGGCGGTCGCGCTCCGCTCGCTCAACGTCACTATCACCGCAGGCTCGAGGCCCGCTTCAAACGGGATCTCTTCCAGACTTTCCTGCCAGTCCTGCTCGCGCTCGCTCCCCGTGAGACGAACCTTCGCGATGGGCCCCCGGTAGCCGTGGCGCTGGTCGTACTCGAGCAATGCTGCGCGTACTGCGATGTTGGCGGCACGCTGCAAGCGGCTATCGAGCGTGGTCTCGACTTCGAAACCACCGGTGTAGACCTCTTCGCCGAAGCGATTCAACAGATCCAAGCGCACCATCTCGGCGACGTATGGCGCCTCCACCTCGATGGCGGGTCCATGCAGCTTGGATTCAAGAGGAGCGCTGAGCGCCTCGTCGTATTGCTCCTGCGTGATGAAGTCGTTCGCCCGCATTCGCGATAGGACGTACGCGCGTCGCTGACGTGCGCGGTCCACGCTCGCGACAGGGTTTTGCCGCGATGGCAGCTGAGCGATGCCGGCGATGAGCGCCATTTCTGCTAGCGACAGATCCCGCACGTTCTTGCCGAAATACACTTCCGCTGCTGCACCCACGCCGTACGCTCGTTGGCCGAGAAAAATCTTGTTCAGATAGAGCGAGAGGATTTCCTCCTTGGTGAACTCTCGCTCGATCTTGAGCGCCAAGAAAATCTCGATGAGCTTGCGGCGATAGGTCTTCTCGGGCGTTAAAAAGATGTTGCGTGCCAACTGCATCGTAATGGTCCCGCCGCCCTGGCCGCGTTCGCCGGAAACGAGGTGCTGAGTCGTGGCCCGCAGCAGCCCCGGATAATCTACGCCGCGGTGGTGGAAAAACTCGTTGTCCTCCGCGGCGAGAAATGCGTCCACAAGCGGCTGGGGCAGGTGCTCGAACGACAGTGGAATGCGCCTTTGTTCACCTAATTGGGCGATCAGCCGATGGTCCCGGGTATAAACTCTGAGCGGCATCTGCAGCCGTACGTCCCGTAGCTCCGCGACATCGGGAATGGCGGGCCGCAGATATTGTTGAGCCCCGGCGATTGCAAGGACGCTCGCACCCAACAGCAGGATGGCGCCTGTAGCGACCCAGCGGAGCGAATTCACGAAGTAAGCTCTCATCTAGTTGTCTTCTCTAAGTCCTTGCTTGAATGGAACGCCGGGTGCATAGTCGCTCAAAAGAGTGCGACATAAAACGGCTTAGCACTCCGACAACAAGTCGCTCCGGGAGAGCCTTAACAAGGCCAGAGCATTGGACGAAACAATGGTCGATGCACTAAGGCGCAAGCTTGCCAGCTTTTAGCGTCCGCAAAATTCTTCGACATGATTCGTGAGCGCCCTCACATTCGACGTAACAAGAGCTGCAATATAGTTGCGCCCCATGCCTGCCGCCCGGCATCCGATCGTCGTTCAACTGACTGATCACTCAGGGGTTTTCTTGCGTGCTGTTTAACACCAAAGCAAGGCCGCTCATCGGACTGGACATCACGACGTCCTCCGTCAAGCTCATTGAACTGAGCATGAGTGGTGGTCAGTACCGCGTTGAGTCTTACGCTGCGGAGCCGACCCCACCGAACTCGATCAACGAGAAAGCCATCGTCGATGCCAATGCCGTCGGCGAGGCGATCAAGCGCGCCGTTAAACGTTCAGGTGCCCGTGCCAAGGAGGCAGCTGTTGCTATCAGCGGCGATGCGGCGATCACGAAAGTGATTCAGATGCCCCGCTCTTTGAGCGAGAACGAGCTCGAAGGGCAAGTCGAAATGCAAGCCGATCAATACATCCCCTTCCCGATGGAAGAGGTCAGCTTCGATTTCGAAGTCATCGGTCCTTCCGAGAAGGATCCAGAAAGTCTCGATGTGCTTCTCGTTGCGACCCGCAGCGAGAACGTCGAGCAGCGCGTCGCCGCATGCACGGCTGCTGGACTCTCCGCACGCATCGTCGACGTTGAGGCGTTTGCCCTCGAGAACGCGTGCCGGTTGCTCACCCACCAAATGCCCGATGGTGGGCTGGGTCGTGTCGTTGCGGTTGTCGACTTCGGCGCCAGCAGCACCACGTTCAGCGTGCTTCGCGATCTCAAAGTGATCTACACCCGCGATTTCGCCTTCGGCGGCCAGCAGCTCACCGAAGAAATCATGCGCACCTACGGCTTGAGCATGGACGAGGCCGGGCGCGCCAAGAAGGAAGGTGGCTTACCCGGCAATTACGAGACCGAGGTATTGAGCCCCTTCATTGATGACATGTGCCAGCAGGTCAGCCGCTCGCTGCAATTTTTCCTCGCCTCCGGTGCGGGCCGCGAGCAGCCTGAGCAGATCCTCATCTGCGGTGGGTGCGCGAACATCCCAGGGGCCGCCGAAGTCATCCAAAGCCGAGTCGGGATCGAGGCCATGCGGGGCGACCCCCTCGGCCAAATGAAAATCAGTCAGAAAGCGAAAGCCCAAGCGGTAAAGAAGGATGCAACCGCCTTGCTGACCGCGTGCGGCTTGGCGCTACGGAGCTTCGACTGACATGCCAAGAATCAACCTACTTCCCTGGCGCGAAGCCGAGCGCAAGCGCAAACGCCAGGAATTCGGGGTCGGCGCGCTCGCCGCTGTGGTTGTCGCGGGTGTCGTTGGCCTGGCATTCAGCTGGCAGATGCAGTCGGCCATCGACGACCAGAACGAACGGAATGCCCTACTGAAAGCCGAGATTCAGAAGCTCGACAAGCAAATCGAAGAAATCAATGGCCTCGACCAGCAAAAGCAGCGGCTCGTTGCGCGCATGGAAGTGATTCAGCAGCTCCAACGCAGTCGGCCGGAAGCCGTGCATCTAATCGATCAGCTCGTACGCACCTTACCCGAAGGTGTGTACCTGACCTCGGTTAAGCAGACGGACCGGAAGGTACAGCTCAAAGGTGTTGCGCAATCGAGTACGCGAGTGTCGGCGTATATGCGCAACATCGAAAGCTCGGAATGGCTCGAGGATCCCTCGCTCGAGATCGTCGAATCGAAGGGCAGTAACGATACCGGCGCTGAGTTCGTGCTTTATGCGAGCCAGGCAATGCCTGGAGTGCCCGAAGCTTCGCCGGAAGCAGCAAAGGTCGCCGCGAGAGGGACAAACCGATGAAGGAGTTCCTCGAACAGCTTCGGCAGCTCGATCCCAACGACCCCGGCCGTTGGCCAACGGCCTATCGAGTCGGTGCGATCGGCCTGATCCTGACCATCGCAATTGCGGTCGGGTCATATTTTCTGGCCTGGAAACCCAAGAAGCCGGAGCTGGACCAAGCGCGTGTGGAAGAAACGGAGCTGTTGCAGAAGCTTGAACAAAAAGCTCGGAAGGCAGCAAACCTGGACGCCTACAAAGCACAGTTGCAGGAAATGGAGCAATCGTTCGGTGCAATGCTTCGGCAGCTGCCGAATAAGACCGAAGTGCCGAATCTCCTGGTCGATATATCCCAAAGCGGAACGGCAGCTGGACTTGAGCAGAAGCTGTTTCAACCTGCACAGCAGATAGACAAAGACTTTTACGCCGAGCTGCCGATCAAGATTCGTCTGCAAGGCTCGTTCCATTCAATCGGCGCATTCGTGAGTGGGATAGCCGCGCTGCCACGCATCGTGACGCTGCACGACATCGAGATTACGCCAGTTGGCAAGGACACGGGCTTCGATCAACTGCAGCTGGGTGTCACGGCCAAGACCTACCGCTACCTTGATGAAGAAGAGCAGGCGGCCGCACAGCCTTCGGGCAAGAAACCGCCCGCTAAGTCCTGATACGCGCGGGTGCATCGAGCTATGAAGCCAATCAGATCAACAGCTGTAGTCGCGCTGCTCTGCACGCTCATCGCTGGCTGCTCCAGCGACCTCGATGAGCTACAGAAACAGATCGCTGAAATCAAGAGCCGACCAGGCGAGCGCATTGAGCCTCTACCTGAAGTGAAGCCCTACGAAGCCTTCGCATACGAAGCGAGCACGATGCGCTCACCGTTCGTGCCTAGCGCTCCCGTCCGGGCAGAAGTCGCGAACGCTGTTCGTCCCGATGCAAAGCGCTCTCGCGAGTTCCTCGAACAGTTTCCGCTGGACACGCTCCGCATGGTGGGTACGTTGTCGCTGAACGGCCGGAACTATGGATTGGTGCAGGGTAAAGACGGTCTGGTCCACCGTGTCTTGCCAGGTAACTATGTGGGTCAAAACGACGGCCGAGTGCTGGGCATTACGGCCACAAAGATCTCAGTCATCGAGATCGTGCCCGACGGCGTGGGAGGCTATATCGAACGCCCCGCTGCACTGGCACTTAACGAATGATCTCTCAGGGAGAAAACTCAATGTCCTCCTCAGCCGGTTCTACGCCAGCGGGCGACCGTACGTCCTTGAAGCGTTGGCGTGGTGTCATTGCGATGGCGCGCCAAGTAGTGCTTGCAGCAGCCTGTTGCGCTGGAGCTAGCGCCGCATTCGCGCAAGCTTCGCATCGCCTCGAGAGCATTGAGAGCAGCGTTCTGCCGGGCGACAAGGTGGAACTAAGGCTGAAACTCAGCGACACGGCACCGCAGCCCCTGAGTTTCACGGTCGACAACCCTGCTCGCATCTCGCTGGACCTGCCAGACACGGGGATTGCATTGGCCTCGCGTCGAGTCGACGTGAAGAAAGGCGTGCTCGATACAGTGAATGTTGCCGAAGCCAATGGACGCACGCGCGTGGTATTGAACCTGGACCGCATGGTCCCTTACGACACGCGTACCGAGGGGGACTATGTATACGTGACGCTCTCGAGTCCGGGCGTTGCGAGCACGGCTCATTCGAGTCAGATGGGTGCGGCCGGAAGCGGCGCCGGTAGCAAGGCGCCCGCCATCTCAGGGACACGCAGCGTCAGCAATATCGATTTTCGCCGCGGCAGCGACGGTTCTGGCCGCGTCGTGGTGCAGCTGACTGACTCCAAAGTACCCGCCGACCTGAAGCAGGAAGGCGGCCGTATCGTCGCGAACTTCGCGAAGACCTCCATCCCCGATGCGCTCACGCGTCGCTACGACGTCGTCGATTTCGCAACCCCGGTGAACACCGTGGATGCCATGCGAGCCGGCGATGCCACACGCCTCGTGATTGCCGCGACGGGAGACTATGAGCAAGTCGCCTATCAATCCGACAATGTCTACACGATCGAGATCAAACCGGTCGTGAAACTGCCGCCGCAACTCCAAGACAAGAAGGAGTACACGGGCGAGCGGCTCACGTTGAACTTCCAGGACATCGAAACGCGCGCCGTGCTACAGCTCCTGGCAGATACGAGCGGCCAGAACATGGTGATCAGCGATAGCGTCGGTGGGAACGTCACGCTGCGCCTGCAGAGCGTACCGTGGGATCAGGCTCTGGACATCGTGATGCGGACGAAGGGTCTCGACATGCGTCAAGAAGGCAATGTCATGTTCATTGCCCCAGCTGCCGAGATTGCTGCCCGCGAAAAAGAACTGCTCTCCGCCCGCAAAGAAGTGCAGGAGCTGGCTCCGCTGCGGACAGAGTATCTCCAGATCAACTACGCCAAGGCAGCTGATCTTGCGGCGCTCATCAAGTCTGGCAAGAACAGCTCACTCCTGTCGGAGCGCGGCAGTGTTGCCATCGACGAGCGCACGAACACGCTGCTTCTTCAGGATACATCTGAACGTCTCGCAGACGTACGGCGCTTGGTTTCGACACTGGACATTCCGATTCGCCAAGTGCTTATCGAAGCGCGCATTGTGATTGTGAACGACGACTTTAGTCGTGATCTCGGGGTCCGGTTCGGTAGCACCTTTGCCGTGGACCACGGTGGCAGCGATGGCGGTGGCGTCGTGGGCGGTAGTCCGTTCGTCACAGAAGACAATGATTACGTAATCTCGCGCGCTCCAGGAGATCCGCGCGGCACGCCGGGCTTCGCCTTGGGCGATCCGGACACTCGTTACATGGTCAATCTACCTGTCGCGAACCCCGCAGGTCGTATCGCCATGACGCTTCTGGACTCCGACTACATCGTAGATCTTGAGCTGTCCGCGGCTCAGGCAGAAGGTCGAGGCGAGATCATCTCATCTCCTCGCTTGATCACGGCCAACCAACGTGAGGCGACGATCGAACAGGGCGTAGAAATTCCTTACCAAGAGTCTTCCTCCAGCGGAGCCACGACGGTTTCGTTCAAGAAGGCCGTGCTGAGCTTGAAAGTCACCCCCCAAATCACTCCCGACAACCGCGTCATCCTTGACCTGACGGTTGCGAAGGACAACGTGGGACAGACGTTCCAAGGCGCTTTCGGCGCGCTGATCCCAGCGATCGACACCCGTGAAATCGTCACGCAGGTGCTTGTAAACGACGGACAGACCGTTGTGCTGGGCGGTGTTCTGGAAAGCGAGCGCCGGGAGGCCGAGAACAAAGTACCGGTGCTGGGAGACGTTCCGGTCCTTGGTCGCTTGTTCAAGTCCACGAACAAGACCGACAACAAAGACGAGCTGTTGATCTTCGTCACACCGCGGATTCTGCGCGAAGGATCATCCCTCTAAGCAGCACCGTACGTTAGCTCAAACCGTGGCCGCCTCCGGGCGGCCGCTTTCGTTTATAGTCCCGGCATTTCTCGCCTCTTGCCGGCACATGTCTGCACCACCTCGACGCATCTTCTTGATCGGCCCGATGGGATCGGGCAAGACAGCGGTGGGGCGGCAGCTCGCGCGTCTGCTCCATCTGTCTTTCCACGACAGCGATGTGGAAATCGAGCAGCGCACCGGGGTCGACATTCCCTACATTTTCGAGCGTGAAGGGGAAGCGGGATTTCGGCAGCGGGAATCCGAAACCATCGAAGCCTTGACGCTACTCGACGATGTCGTGATCGCTACCGGCGGCGGGGCGGTGCTGTTGCCGCAAAATCGAGCCTTTCTGCACGATCGTGGCCACGTCGTCTATCTCCAAACGTCTGTCGAGCAGCAGCTTGAGCGGACGCGGCACACGCGGAGCCGGCCGCTGCTCTTCACTGCCGACCCCGAGGCTAAGCTGCGTGAGTTGATGACCCTACGCGCGCCACTGTACGAGTCGACAGCCCACATCATCGTGCCGACGGATGGACGTCATGTACGGGGCGTGGCGGATGACATCGTGCATAAGCTCGGTCAGGAGTTACCCGCGTGACGAGCCCCTCGGCACAACTCATCGAGATCGCGTTGGGCGACCGCAGCTACCCGATTCACATCGGTCCTGGATTACTGAATCGCAGCGCCGAGTTACTGCAACGGCTCGCCGCACGCGACCTGCTAATCGTCACCAACACCACCGTTGAGCCTCTGTATGCCCGCACAATCAGTGATGCGCTCACCGCTGCCGGCAAACGTGTGAGCGTCTGCGTGCTGCCGGATGGTGAACAACACAAGACGCTCGCCACCACGGCACACATCTTCGATGCACTGGTCCACGGCCGCTTCAATCGTGACGCTGCATTGGTGGCGCTCGGCGGAGGGGTCATCGGCGATATCGTCGGATTCGCAGCAGCGTGTTATCAGCGCGGCATCGACTTCGTTCAAGTGCCGACTACGCTGCTTGCCCAAGTGGATTCTTCCGTGGGCGGCAAAACCGGTGTGAATCATCCGGGCGGTAAGAACCTCATCGGCGCCTTCCATCAACCTCGCGCGGTCATTGCCGATACGGAGACGCTGGCCACTCTGCCCGCCCGTGAGTACCGCGCTGGGCTGGCGGAGGTCGTCAAATACGGCTTCATCTACGACACCGCTTTTCTCGACTGGATCGAAGCGAACGCGGCTGCCCTGCGCGGCCGCGATGCGGCGGCTCTGATTCATGCCATCCGTCGCTCTTGCGAGATCAAGGCCGAAGTCGTATCTCAGGATGAGCACGAACACGGCCTTCGCGCGATTCTGAATTTCGGCCACACCTTCGGGCATGCCATCGAAACGGCTGCCGGGTATGGCGAATGGTTGCATGGTGAAGCTGTCGGC
>CBJNAT010000011.1:0-15071 GCA_966434585.1 uncultured Gammaproteobacteria bacterium
CGTTGCGGGCGAACACTGCTGGAGCCCCGCCGGAAACACTGTGGTTGCTCGACGCGCCGACAGGTTCGTACCCTGTCGGCGCGTTTGTTTTTGGGACGCCGCAACGATTCCGTACGAGGTTTTGGTGAGCGAATTCAAGGGTATTCCGATTCGACCGGCTGAATCAGCCAGGGTCGAGAGCGGGACCAAATACCGCACCCCACAAGGCTTCAGTGCCATCAAGGACGGCATCAAGGCGACAGCCCAGGCGCACATCACCCCGGGTCGAAAGCCTTCATGGCTCAGAGCGAGGATGCCAGCAGGCTCCCGCTACGATGAGGTCCAGGCGACCGTTCGCGAACATCGGCTCGCAACGGTGTGTGAAGAAGCCAAGTGCCCGAACATCGGCGAGTGCTGGAATGCGGGCACTGCGACGCTCATGTTGATGGGTGCGGTCTGCACGCGAGCCTGCCGGTTCTGCGCGGTTGACACTGGGAATCCTCAGGGTTGGCTCGATGCGCATGAGCCGGCGAATTCAGCGCGGACCGTGCAGATCATGGGACTGAAGTACGTCGTGCTCACCTCGGTGAACCGCGACGATCTGCCCGACGGCGGTGCGCAGCACTTCGCCGACTGTGTTCGAGAGATCAAGAAGGTGTCGCCGCAAACGGCGGTGGAGGCGCTGACTCCGGATTTTCAAGGGGTGCTGAAGGATGTCGAAACGGTCGTCGGAAGCGGCTTGGATGTCTTTGCGCAAAACGTCGAAACCGTTCGTCGGTTGACTCATCCGGTTCGCGATCCGCGGGCGAGCTACGAACAGACGCTCTTGGTGCTCGAGCATGCGAAGCGGTTCCGACCGAGCGTGCTGACGAAGACGAGCCTCATGCTCGGCCTCGGGGAAGCGGACGCTGAAATCGAAGAAGCCATGGATGACATGCGCGCGCGCCATGTCGACCTGCTGACTCTGGGGCAATATCTCCAGCCGACACGCAATCACTTGCCCATTGAGCGCTGGGTTACGCCGGAAGAGTTTGAGAAGTATCGTGAGCTGGCGCTCTCGAAGGGCTTTCTCGAATGTGTATCCGGCCCGCTCGTGCGCTCCAGCTACCGGGCCGAGCGTGCGCTCGAACGCAACAACGCCGGTCTCACTCGTACTGCTTAGATTTTCTTGTCGCCGTGAGTCCGTCCGCCGATACCGTTGCGAGTCCCGAAGTGTCGCTCACGGACTCGCAGCTACAGGTTCGGTGGCTCGGTCGCGTCGATTACGTGCCGACTTGGCACGCGATGCAGAAGTACACGGCTGAACGCGACGAGCACGCGTCCGATGAGATCTGGTTGCTGGAGCACCATCCGGTGTTCACGTTGGGGATGAATGGCAACCCGACTCACGTTCTCGCGGCCGGCGAGATCCCCGTAGTTCAGATCGACCGAGGCGGCCAAGTAACTTATCACGGACCTGGCCAGCTCGTGCTTTATCCGCTGCTGAATTTGAAGCGCTGGAACCTCGGTGTGCGCGAGCTGGTTATGGCGCTCGAAAACGCTGTTATTGCAATGGTCGCTCGCTATGGCGTTCAGGCACATGGGAAACGCGATGCGCCGGGTGTGTATGTCGACAATCGTAAGCTCGCCAGCATCGGTCTGCGAATTCGCCGCGGCTGCAGCTATCACGGTCTCGCGCTGAACGTGGCGATGGATCTATCGCCATTTGAACGCATCAACCCCTGTGGACATGCGGGGCTCGAGGTGGTCGATCTGTCCAAGCTGGGCGTGAAGATCGGCGTCCCCGAAGCTGGCGAATCGGTCGCGCGCGAGTTGCGGGTCATCTTGGAAGCTCAGCGCTCGGTTACGCATCGCGTCGCGCACGACTCCGAAAAATGAGACGACGCCTTCTGCTCTGGCCGTAGCCTGTAGCCCGTAGCCCGTTCTGCTACAGCACGTACAGTATCTGTTCGCAGGCAGTCAGTTCGCGATAAAGGTTATCGAGCTGCTCCCGGCTGTCCGCACGCACGGTCACGGTCACGCTCACGTAATTGCCGTCCTTGCTGGCGCGGTGCTGCACACGTTCTGGTTCGAGTGCGCCGACGTGCCGTTCGGCAATGCTCACCACGAGCTCACGAAACTCCACTGATTGCCGACCCATGACTTTCACCGGGAAGTCGCAGGGGAACTTGAGCAGGGTGGATTCGTCACTCATGTCGTCATGCGCGCTCATGCAGGTGGGCAAACGCCTCGGCGAATCGCCTCCAATACGGACCAGGCACACCATCGCCGATCGCGCGACCGTCCACGCGACACACAGGCAGCACATCGCGTGTTGCCGCGGCAATCCAGACCTCGCTTGCCGCAAACAGTTGGTCGACGCCTAGGCGCCGGCGGCTCACGGCCAGCACACCCGCTGCAAGCTCGAGCGCTGCATCCCGCGTAGTTCCAGGAAGGATGCTATGACTGTCCGGCGGCGTGACGAGCTCACCCGCGACGATCGCGAGCACGCTGCTCGATGCGCCTTCGAGCACCTCGCCGTTCCGAACGATGATGGCTTCCTGCGCACCCTGTTCGGCCGCTTGTTGTTTCATGAGAACGTTCGCCAAGAGGGCAGTGCTCTTGATGTCGCATCGAGTCCAACGGAAGTCCTCGACAGTGACGGCGGAGAAGCCGTGAGCGCGCTGGTCAGCCGTGAATTGCGGCAGCGGTGAAGCCATCGCGAAGATGGTCGGAGTGCTCGCGATGGGGAACGCGTGATTGCGTCCGAACTCCATTCCGCGTGTGACCTGCACGTAGATGTACATGTCGCCGCCGCCGTTGCGTGCAATCAGCCCCTCGAGAATTCCACGCCATTCTTCATGCGAGTGTGGAGCCGCGATGCGAATTTCGCGAAGACTGCGCGCCAGCCGGTCGAAGTGCTGTTCGAAGCGGAACATACGGCCGCTGAACGCGGGTAGCACTTCATAGACGCTGTCGGCGAAGAGAAAGCCACGATCGAGCGGCGAGATACGTGCAGCAGTAAGCGCCATGTATTCGCCGTTCAGATAGCAGACGGGCAGTGGGTCGGCCATACGTCACATGAAGCGCATCTCAAGATGCGGCAAGAGCGTGAAGTGCAGGCGGCATGATCGCAGCTGCATCAATCCGCGGCCAGCCGCGCGTCTTGTAGTCCCAGCTTGCGCAGACGCGCAACCATGGCGTCGAAGACGTTCACTGTAGGCACGGGACCTACACGCACGCGGTAGAGCGTGCGGCCACTGACCTCATCGGCTCGTACGGTTGCGTTGTCGACGCCTTCTACGCGCAGGCGCTGCACGAGGCGTTCGGCGTTGCCCTTCTCGCCGAAAGCACCCGCTTGCACGTACAGAGCAGGGGCTGCTTGGGCAGTCGCAGGCTCCGATCCTGCAGTGGAGATCGCTTCGACTTCGACGAATGCCGTGCCTTCGCGAATCATGTCGAGCTTGGCTGCGGCGGAACGCGATACATCGATGATGCGCGTGTGCTTGAATGGTCCGCGATCGTTCACTCGAACGACGACGCTGCGCCCGTTCTTGAGATTCGTGACACGCACGTACGAAGGCAGTGGCAGCGTCTTGTGTGCCGCGGTCATGGCGTGCATGTCGTAGGGCTCGCCGTTCGAGGTCTTAGCTCGGTGAAAGCCAGGTCCATACCACGACGCAACGCCGCGTTCGCGATACCCCGCGGCGCTCGGCAGCACGAAGTAGCGCTGGCCGAATACTTCATAGAACGGCGGGTTGCCTTGCTGCGAGCGCGGCTCCGCTTTGGGCACTGCATCCGGCGGTAGCTGGGCCGGCGGAGCGGGCAGTGGTTCAGGCGTCGGTGCAGGACTGGGGGTCGGCGTGGAGGGCGGCGTATGCACCGGATGACTGACACAGGCCGACAGCAGCGCGCCCACGATCACGAGCTGCGCAACGCATCGCTGTGTGCGTGTCGTGATCATCGGCCAACGAGCCTACGCCGCGCGCACAATGCCATCAGTAAACCGAAGCCTGCCATCAACGTGACCATCGATGTACCTCCATAGCTGATGAAGGGCAGCGGTACGCCCACGACCGGCAGCAGACCCGCAACCATCCCGGTATTCACGAGCACGTACACGCAGAAGGTGAGACTGAGGCTGCCGGCGGTCAGCCGCGAGAACGTGTCCTGCGCCATCACTGCAAGATAAAGCGCACGACCGATGATGTAGAGGTAGAGCAGCAGTACGGTAGCGGCACCTATGAAGCCCCACTCTTCGCCAATGACGGCAAACACGAAGTCCGTGTTGCGCTCGGGCAGGAACTCGAGCTGGGCTTGGCTGCCATTGAGATAACCTTTGCCGAAGACGCCACCGGAACCGATGGCAATCTGCGACTGGATGATGTGGTAACCCGAGCCGAGCGGATCGGTCTGCGGATCGAGGAAAGTCAAGACGCGCTGCCGCTGGTAATCGTGCAGGAAGTGCCATGCGATGGGCACGGCGGCTCCAACGAGGAGCAACCCGCCCAAGATGTAGCGGCGCTGCAAACCCGACAACAAAATGACCATTGCACCGGCTGAGGCGACCAGCAGAGAGGTACCGAGGTCTGGCTGCTCGGCGATGAGCAACGTCGGCACGAGGATCGCGAGAGCGACGATCACCAACGAGCCGAAGCTTGGGGGCAGCGGCCGCTCGTGCAGGTACCAGGCACACGCGAGTGGCACGCCGAGCTTCATGATCTCCGAGGGTTGGAAGCGCACCACGCCAATGTCGAGCCAGCGCTGCGCGCCCATCGCGATGTGACCTGTTGCCATCACGATCAACAACAGCACGAGGCCGAGAAGGTAAATGAAAGGCGTTGCCGTGCGGATCACGCGAGGCGGCAGTTGGGCCAGTGTCAGCATCGCCGCAAGCCCGAGCAAGAAGCGCAGTCCCTGCGCCTCGAGCGCACGGAAGTCACCGCCGGATGCGCTGAATGCGATCACGAGTCCAACGCCGCCTGCCAGGCAGAGACCCACGAATAGCGGCCCATCCAGATGCAGCGCGAGCAGCAGCCGCGCGGAGAGTGTGAGCGTCCGTTGTGCGCGCGATGTGTTGTCCAATTCTGAGTAACTCATTCGCGACCTGCTGGAGCAACGGGCGTCGCGGTCTGAGCCGCTTTCTTCGCCTCTGCGGCGGCCTGGCGTTTGGCCTCTTGCTCGGCCCATTCTTCCGGCGTGAGCAAGTACGCATCGATGATGCGACGGGCGACCGGCGCCGCAGATGCGGAGCCACCGCTCGGTGCGTTCTCGACGATGACGGCGACTGCGATCTTGGGCTTGGGTGCATCGGCGGGCGCGAACGCGACGAACAACGCATGATCGCGCAGATGTTCCGCGAGCTCCGAAGCCTTACGCATGCGCTCGCTCGCTGCCACGGTGAAGACCTGTGCCGTACCGCTTTTTCCGGCGATCAGATATTTCGATCCAGCCGCTGCGGCGCGCGCCGTGCCATACGGCGCATTTGTCACATCGATCATGCCGCCGATTGCGTAGTCCCAAGCGTCGGGTTCGTGTGTCGTGGCACGCGGTAATTCGGTCACGGGCAGATCTCGTACGGCGCCGGTTTGCGCATTACGGATCGCGCGCACGAGACGCGGCCGGAAGCGCTCGCCGCGTGCGGCCAATATTGCTGTTGCGTGCGCGAGCTCGAGCGGTGTCGCCGTCATGTAGCCCTGGCCAATGCCCACGCTGATCGTGTCGCCCGGGTACCACTTCTGGTATTCGGGACGCTTGAAGGCGCGCTTCTTCCAATCGGTGGAGGGGAGGATGCCGGCTTTCTCGCCGGGAATGTCGATGCCGGTGAGCGCGCCCAGACCGAACTGCGAGAGGAAGCTCGCCATCCGATCGATGCCCATCAAGTTCGCCATGTCGTAAAAGTACACGTCGCACGAGGTTGCGAGCGCCTTGCGCATGTCCACGGTGCCATGCCCCCCCTTCTTCCAGTCCCGCCAAGGGCGGCTGACGCCTGGCATGCGCCACTGGCCGCGGCAAAAGCGCGTGTCGTGCGGCGTCACCACGCCAGCTTCCAACGCAGCAAGTGCCATCAACGGCTTCACCGTCGACCCGGGCGGATAGACGCCGCGCAATGCACGGTCGTACATCGGGCGATCCGGATCTTCCGTCAGTGCGAGATATTCCTTGCGCGAGAGTCCGCGAGCGAACAGATTTGGATCGAAGCCTGGCGTGCTGACAAACGCGAGGATGTCGCCCGTCGAGGGATCGATGGCCACGGCGGAGGCGCGTTGGCCGCGCAGCGCCTCTTCGGCCACCTGCTGCACACGCATGTCGATCGTCAGGTACAGATCGTTACCGGCTACCGGTTCCTTGCGCTGTAGCTCGACAGGGCCGCGGCCGAGCGTCTCCACTCGCCGGCCTTGCGCGTTCACGAGCATCTGCTGAAAGCCCGTGTCCCCGTGCAGCTCTTGCTCGTACGAGCGTTCGACACCGGACTTGCCCGTCAGCGTGGTGCCCGCGTACTCATCCATGTCGAGAATCTTCTTGTCATCTTCGCTGATCGCACTGACGTAGCCCAACGCGTGCACGCTGCTTGGCCCAAGCGGGTAGAAGCGAGTCAACCGCGGCCGGATCTCCACGCCTGGAAAGTCCTGGCCGCGCACTGCGAAGGTCGCGAGCTCTTCCTCCGTCATCTGAAGCTTCACCGGGAACGCCTCGAATACGCGACGGGCACGAATTTCCTTCAGCAGCCGCGGCACGTCCGAGACTTCGATCAGCTGCAGCTCGGCCAGTTGCGTCAGCGTGGCTTGCAGGTCCGGCACCTGCTCGCGGGTGAGCTCGAGTTGATACGACGGCGCATTGGTCGCGAGCGTCTTGCCGTTACGGTCGAGGATGAGTCCCCGATTCGGTGGCAGCGGCTCGATGCGGATGCGGTTGCCCGCCGAGAGCTCGGCGAAATAGTCGTATTGCACGACTTGCAGCCACGCGAGCCGAGCGACGACGGCGAGCACGCCGAGCACCATGAGCACGGCAGCGACCACCGCGCGCGTCGTGAACAGATGCGCTTCTGCGGCTTGGTCTTTGATGCGTACCGAACGGGCCATCGCTGGTGGGAACTAACCGCGACGGCGGTTCCAGGTGTCCATGATGCCGACGATCACAGGCCACAACAGTGCGCCCACGATGACCGGAGTCCAGCGGGTCCACGAAGCACTGGCTTGCCCGGTGATGCCATCGATCCAGTACACGAAAAAGCGATAGAGCGCGAGCAATATCAAGACCCAAAGCGCCTGCTGCGACACTGGGAAGATGCGCATGCGCAGTTGCATGCGGTGCGTAATGAAGGCGGCGAGCAGAAAACCCATCGCGTGCTGACCGAGCACGGTGCCTTGATGCACATCGATGAGCAGCCCGCAGAACCAGCCGAACGTCAGGCCGGAGATGCGTGGCGCGGTCAGCGACCAATAGATGACGAACAACAGCAGGAAATCCGGCCGGAACGGCTCGAGGACTGCAGGCAGCGCGACGATCGCCAGCACGAAGCCGACGATCACGGTGAGGATTTGCCGCGAACGGCTGGCCCGGAAATCGCTGGCGCTCATGGGGTAGCCGGTAGCTCGATGGGCGGAGTGTCGGCGGCTGGCACGCCGGTCGTGTTCAGCGCCTTGGGCTTGTCGAACCAGATCAAGAGCACTTCGCGCGCGCGGTCGAGCTGAGCGAGTGGCTTGGCTTCGACCACGGCAAAGGTTTCTGCCGGATCCCTCTTGACCACAGCGACCTTCGCAACGGGATAGCCGGCGGGGTAGATGCCGCCAAGCCCGGAGGACACGAGCAGATCGTTCACTCGCACATCCGCATCGACAGTCATGAACGGCAGCGTCAGCTTGTGCAGATCGCCCATGCCGACCGCGATCGAGCGGATGCCGTTGCGATTCACCTGCACGGGCAAGCCGTGTTCGGAATCGCTGATGAGGATGACTTCCGATGCGTAGCGACCCGCACGCGTGACCTGGCCGAAGATGCCGTGCGCGTCGACCACGGCTTGGCCTTTGAACACGCCATTCACGGTGCCTTTGTTGATGAGCACGCGATGCCGGAACGGGTCGACGTCCACCTGCATGATCTCGGCAATGAGCGTGCGTTGCGCGAGGCCCGCCGAAGCCTCGCGAATGGCACGCAGTCGAGTGTTCTCCTCGCGCAGCGAGTCATATTGGAGGAGCTTCACGTTGGCCAGCCGGAGATCTTCGGTCAGACGCGCATTCTCCTTACGCAGACGCGCGCGATCGGCAAAGCTGCCGGTGAGCCACTCCCACGCGGTCTGAGGGGCCTGCACGACGAGGTACGCGGGTTGCACTGCTACGCCAAGCCACTCGCGGATTTTCTCGAGCTGCGGTCCGCGGTTGTCCACGACCATCGCAGCAATGGAGACGACGCTCAGGAAGAAGAAGCGGGCGCCCAGCGGCGGACCGCGACCAATGATCGGGCGACTGTCGGAGGTCAGCGTGGCCACGTGGCGGGCAGAAAGAGCGTGCGTGTCGTCAAGGTTCAGCTACTCAGCGCCATGAACGGTGCGAGTGGTCCCCAGTGTTCGTCATTGTTCATCGGTGACTGACCTCGAGCGTCGACGCTGCGCTCAGATCACCGTCGGATCTTTAGTCCAGCGATCCCACTCAAAAAAGCAAGCTATTCGAGGTTGAACAGCGCCGGCCCGTGCTCGTCGATCAGCTCGAGCATGCGACCACCGCCGCGTGCTACGCAGGTCAGCGGATCCTCCGACACGACCACGGGCAGGCCCGTCTCTTCCATCAGCAACTTGTCGATGTCTCGGAGCAGGGCGCCACCGCCCGTCAGCACGATGCCGCGTTCGGCCACGTCCGCGCCCAGTTCCGGCGGCGTCTGTTCGAGCGCGACCTTGACTGCGCCCACGATGCCGGCGAGCGGCTCCTGCAGTGCCTCGAGAATTTCGTTCGAGTTGAGTGTGAAGCTGCGCGGCACGCCTTCGGAGAGGTTGCGGCCCTTCACTGAAATCTCTTGCACCTGCTGGCCGGGATAAGCAGAACCGATCTCGATCTTCACGCGCTCCGCCGTGGCTTCGCCGATCAGGATGCCGTAATTGCGACGGACGTAATTGATGATGGCTTCATCGAAGCGATCGCCGCCGATGCGCACCGAGGATGCGTACACGATGCCGTTCAAGGAAATCACCGCCACTTCCGAAGTGCCGCCGCCGATGTCGAGCACCATCGAGCCGCGTGCTTCGTGTACCGGCAACCCCGCGCCCACCGCAGCCGCCATCGGTTCTTCGATCAGTCGCACCCACCGTGCACCGGCGCCTTCGGCCGATTCTTGAATCGCGCGGCGCTCGACCTGCGTGGAGCCGTACGGCACGCACACGAGCACGCGAGGACTCGGCCGCATCAAGCGATTGCCGTGCACCTTTTCGATGAAGTACTGCAGCATCTTTTCCGTGACGGTGAAGTCGGCGATCACGCCATCCTTCATCGGCCGAATCGCCGTGATGTGACCCGGTGTGCGGCCCAACATGTTCTTGGCGTCCTGGCCCACTGCTTCGATCTTCTTGCCGGCTCGCCCTGGCTCTTCGCGAATGGCGACGACCGAAGGCTCATTCAGCACGATGCCTTTGCCGCGTACGTAGATCAGCGTGTTCGCGGTGCCAAGATCGATCGAGAGGTCATTCGAGAAATAACCTCTTAGGTTTTTGAACATGAGTTTTGGTAGGGAAAAAAGCGAGCCAAAAAGTGGCCGGTACTCTAACAACGGGTAGATCGATCAGCAAGCCAAGGTGTATGATTGCGCGCGCTTTTTTTCTAGGTTTTGCGCTTCTTCGCGCATGCGGCGCAACCTCAATGCAAACCTCCACCACGAGGATCGATCAACGATGAGCTTGACGCGAGATGACGTCACGAACATCGCTCGCCTGGCACGTCTTGCAATCACCGACATCGAAATGCCGGTGTACGTGCAGAGCCTGTCGAGCATTCTCAATTTCGTCGAGCAGCTGAATGTCGCCGAAACCGGCGATGTCTTGCCGATGGCGCACCCCTTGGGTGAGCAAACGCAGCGGCTCCGAGACGATGTCGTGACCGAGACCGATCAGCACGAAAAGCTGCAGCAGAACGCACCGGCTGTCGAAGCTGCGCTGTATCTCGTGCCCAAGGTGATCGAGTGATTAGCACTCGACCGACCTCCCACTGCTAACCGTCCCTCCCCGTCTTCATGCACAAACTCACCTTGGCCGAATTGTCCGCTGGGCTGCGTGCCCGACGGTTCTCGAGCGTCGAAGTGACCGAACACTTCCTGAGGCGCATCGAACAACACAATCCGTCGCTGAATGCCTACATCACGGTGACGAAGGAGCGTGCCATCGCGCGAGCGCAAGAGGCCGATCGCCGTCTCGCGGCAAGCCAGGGCGGCCCCCTGACCGGTGTGCCCATCGCTCACAAGGACATCTTCTGTACCGATGGCGTGCTCACCACGTGCGGCTCGCGAATGCTGTCGAGCTTCGTTGCGCCGTACGACGCTACGGTGGTCGAGAAGCTCGATGCGGCGGGTATCGTGACGCTCGGCAAGACCAACATGGACGAGTTCGCCATGGGCTCGTCCAACGAAACGAGTTGGTACGGTCCGGTGAAGAATCCCTGGGACTTGAAGAAGGTGCCCGGCGGTTCATCGGGCGGTTCGGCTGCGGTCGTGGCCGCTCGCATTGCACCTGCGGCGACGGGTACCGACACCGGGGGATCCATTCGTCAGCCCGCGGCGCTCACCAACCTCACGGGCATCAAGCCGACGTATGGCCGCGTGTCGCGCTACGGCATGATCGCTTTCGCCTCCAGCCTCGATCAGGGCGGCGTGCTCGCCCTTACGGCTGAAGATGCCGCGATGCTGCTGCAAGCCATGGCGGGCTTCGATCCACGTGACTCCACGAGTGTGGACGCGCCCGTCCCGGACTATGCGGCATCGCTGAACGAGCCGATGGGTGGCTTGAAGATCGGTGTGTTGAAGGAGTTCTTCGAGAAAGGCCTCGATGAGAAGAATTCGAAGCTGGTGTGGGATGCGTTGCGGGCCTGCGAAAAGCTTGGCGCCAAGCTGGTCGAGGTGAGCCTGCCTAGCCTGCCGCTCTCCGTGCCCACGTACTACGTCGTGGCGCCCGCGGAGTGCTCGTCGAATCTCTCCCGCTTCGACGGTGTGCGCTTCGGTCATCGCTGCGAAGAGCCGCGTGATCTCTTAGATCTCTACGAGCGCTCTCGAGGTGAAGGCTTCGGTGCGGAAGTCAAGCGCCGCATCATGACTGGCACGTATGTGCTATCGGCCGGCTACTACGATGCCTATTACTTAAAGGCGCAGAAAGTGCGCCGCATGATCGCGGATGACTTCGCGCGTGCGTTCACCCAAGTCGACGTGATCATGGGCCCGACCTCGCCGACCCCGGCGTTCGACCTCGGCGCCAAGGTCGACGATCCAGTCACGATGTACTTGAACGACATCTATACGATCGGCGCCAACCTCGCCGGCCTGCCCGCTATGTCGATCCCTTGCGGGTTCATCGATGGCCTGCCCATCGGTTTACAGCTCATCGGCCCGCACTTCGCCGAAGCGAAGCTCCTCAATGCGGCGCATGCCTATCAGCGCGAGACCGATTGGCATACGCAGATGCCGCGCGGCTACGAATAGCCTCGCGGAGGCTGTGGGCTGTAGGCTCTAGGCTCTAGGTCAGAGTCTGCCGCTTCGCGCCGTTCCAGAAGTTCACGAGTTGCTCATGCTTCTCTTCATTTCGAACCTACAGCCTACAGCCTAGAGCCTACAGCCTATGTCTTCGTCTTCCTGGGAAACCGTCATCGGGCTGGAAATCCACGCCCAGCTCGCGACCAAGAGCAAAATATTCTCCGGTTCCTCGACGGCGTACGGCGCCGAACCGAACACGCAGGCCAATCTCGTCGACCTCGGCTATCCGGGCGTGCTGCCGGTCCTCAACAAAGAAGCCGTGCGCATGGCCGTGAAGTTCGGTCTGGCGACGGGCTCGCAGATCGCCAGCCGCTCCATCTTTGCGCGCAAGAACTACTTCTATCCCGATCTGCCGAAGGGCTATCAAATCAGTCAGTACGAGTTGCCGATCGTGCAGCACGGCACGTTGGAGATCGTGCTGGACGATGGCGCACGCAAAACCGTGGGCATCACGCGCGCGCACTTGGAAGAAGATGCAGGCAAGTCGCTGCACGAGGATTTCCATGGCCTCTCGGGCATGGATCTGAACCGCGCGGGTACTCCGCTCCTCGAGATCGTGTCGGAGCCCGACATGCGTTCGGCGAAGGAAGCCGTGGCGTACATGAAGAAGATCCATACGCTCGTGCGGTATCTCGAGATCTGCGACGGCAACATGCAGGAAGGCTCCTTCCGCTGCGACGCGAACGTCTCGGTACGCCGAGTGGGCGAGGAGAAGTTCGGCACGCGTTGCGAGATCAAGAATTTGAACTCGTTCCGCTACATCGAAAAGGCGATCAACTACGAAGTCGAGCGTCAAATTGAGCTCATCGAAGGTGGCGGCAAAGTGCGCCAGGAGACGCGTCTGTTCGATCCCGACAAAGGCGAGACGCGCACGCTGCGCACGAAGGAAGAAGCAAACGATTACCGCTACTTCCCCGATCCGGATCTGTTGCCCGTGGTGCTGGATCTGAACTTCATCAACGACGTGCGCGAGACGTTGCCGGAGCTGCCGGATCAGAAGGCCGCTCGTTTCATCGAGCAATACTCATTGTCTGCCTACGACGCGGGTGTGTTGACGGCAAGCCGGGAGATGGCGGAGTTCTACGAGACCGTCGTGCGCGGACTCGGTGGTAACCACGCCAAGCTCGCGGCGAACTGGGTCATGGGTGAATTCTCCGGCGGACTCAACAAGGACAACACCGAGATCAAGGGTGCGCCGATTTCGGCGGAGCGGCTCTCCGGGCTGCTCGCACGCATCGTGGACGACACGATCTCCGGCAAGATCGCGAAAGACGTGTTCGAGCAGATGTGGGCCGAACGCAAGAGCGCTGATGAAATCATCGAAGCCAAGGGCCTCAAGCAAATCACCGACACCGGTGCGATCGAAAAGGTGATCGATGAAGTCATGGCTGCCAATCCCAAGCAGCTGGCCGACTATCGCTCCGGGAAGGACAAGCTGTTCGGCTTCTTCGTCGGTCAGGTGATGAAGGTCACTGGCGGCAAGGCGAATCCCGCGCAGGTGAATGAGCTGCTGAAAAAGATGCTCGCTGGCTAGTTGTCCATCACGCTGCGCGCGACCCCGAAGATATGTCGTAGCGGTGTGCGCAGTCAGCGGGCGTGTGCCATCGCTATTCGTGCTGGTATCGCATCGCCAGCGCATCTGTGTGGTGGGACGGATGCGTGGACACGTGTTCGGCGGACGGCGATGTTGTAAGGGACCTGAAGGGGTATCGGAGGGTGTCGCATTGGCATAGCTGATAGCAGCGCGCGATCACAGAGGCGCGCCGATAATGCAAAAAAGAACAAATCGGGGGGCGGCCCATGTCCGAGATATTGGGTGCTTTTCTGCGCCACGAGGTGGCCATCAGGCGCGTCCTGGCACGCTATGTTCCTTGGGAGGATCGCAACGACATTCTCCAGGAGGCCTTCCTCAAGGCATTCGCCGCCGAGATGATCACGCCCGTTCACAACCCCAAGGCATTCCTGTTTCGTGTGGCGAAGAATCTTGCCATCAGCGAAATGACCAAAAAGTCGCGCACCGAGACCGATTACCTTGAGGATCTCGGCGCTTCGGACGTCTTGGAAGATGAGCGATCCGCTGCCATAGCGGCACAGATCGATGGCAGGCGCCAACTGTTCGTACTCACGCAGGCGGTAGCGCAGTTGCCCGCGGAATGTCAGCGGGTGTTTCTGATGCGCAAGATGGAGGGACTTCGCGTGAAGCAGATCGCAACGCGGCTCAATGTGTCGGTGAGCACCGTCGAGAAGCGGCTCGCCAGGGCTTTGCTGTCGTGCGATCGGTATTTACGCCAGCAAGGTTATGATGCCGCTGAGTTGGGCTTCCACGCCGGTACCCACGAGTCTGGCGACTGTGAAACGGCAGTTCGCGTGCGGGATTACGAGAACCATGAAGCCCCCTGACAACATCCTGCGCTTTCCGGATGCCGAGCAGCTCGAAGCGCGTGCGGCCGAGTGGGCCGTGCGCATCGCCGAAGGCGAGTTGTCCGAGGATGAGCGTATTGCTTTTCAAAGCTGGTACTCGGCCAGCGCTCGGCATCGCGAGGCGCTGGCTCGGCTGTCTCGCCTTTGGAAACACTGCGACGCCTTAGCCGAGCTCTCTGATCATGCGGCGGCCGACATTACGCGCGCGAGCCGCACTGCCGACCGATCGCTAAGGGCTGTCATGCTTGGATACCTCCCCAGCCGACGTAGCTTGCTCGCGGCCGGAGTTGCAGCCGTCGCCTTGCTCATTGCAGGCAAACTAGGTCAGAAGGCAGTCGTGACGGCGCCGCAGGTAGCCGATGCGGTGTACGCGACGAACGCAGAGACCGCTATCGGAGAACGAGCGACGGTGGCCTTGCCGGACGGCTCTTCGATGGAGCTCAACACTCACAGCGCAGTAACGGTCCGGTACACGGCAAACGAGCGCACCGTCCGTCTCACTCGCGGTGAGGCGCATTTCATCGTCGCATCCAATGCACGCCGGCCCTTCTCTGTGCACGCGGGTGATCGAGTGGTTACCGCGGTGGGGACGGCCTTCACTGTGCAGCTGAAGCCGGATGCGATCGAGGTGACAGTGGCCGAAGGGAAGATCAGCTTGGGCGCAGCACACGCTAAACATCGCGAGCGCGTACCTGATCTGCTGGATCGCACCGGGCCTGCACTGGATGCGGGGCAAAGCGCGGTATTGCAAGACGGCCGAGAGGCGGTGGCCACGTTGCCGCCAGCCGAGCTGGAACGTCGGCTGGCGTGGCGCCAAGGGATGCTGGCATTCGCAGGGGAGCCGCTCTCGCACGTGCTCCAGGAACTCGAACGCTATACGGACGTGGCCATCGAGGTCACGGATCCCACCTTGCGTACGCTGCCGGTGGCAGGACGTCTGCGAATCGACGATGTGGAAAGCATGCTCGAAG
>CBJNAT010000012.1:0-14854 GCA_966434585.1 uncultured Gammaproteobacteria bacterium
GACGCCGTACAAGCCCATGCGCCCAGTGTCTTCGTATGCGTTCGCGGCCGCCCGACACATGCATCAGTACGGCACGACCAAGGAGCAGCTCGGCGCCGTTGCTCTCGCAGCTCGCCAGTGGGCACACCGCAATCCCGACGCGTTCATGCGCGAGCCGCTCACCATGGAGGATTACTTGAAGGCGCGCTTGGTCTGCGATCCGTTTGGTGTACGCGATTGTTGTCTGGTGACCGACGGCGCGGCAGCCGTGGTGATGGTGCGCGCGGACCGAGCGAAGGATCTTTGCCAGCGACCGGCTTATCTGCTCGGCGCCGCGGCGGAGAATACGCACTACGGCATCTCGCAGATGCCCGACCTCACGGTGACCGGTGTCGCTCGCGCATCACAACGCGCATTCGCGCAGGCAGGCATCAAACCCGCGGACATCGATGTAGTCGAGCTCTACGATGCCTTCACCATCAACACGATCCTCTTCCTCGAAGACATGGGGTTCTGTCCGAAAGGCGAGGGCGGTCGCTTCGTGGAAGGCGGCACGATCGCACCGGGCGGCAAGTTGCCCGTCAACACCAACGGCGGCGGACTGTCCTGCGTGCACCCCGGTATGTACGGCCTCTTTACGATCGTCGAGGCCACGCAGCAGATCATGCACCTCGCGGGCGAGCGGCAAGTGCCTGACGTGAAGCTGGCAGTCGCTCAGGGGAACGGTGGCGAATTGTCAAACGAGGCGGTGTTGGTGTTGGGGGGCGAGGAGACGGTGTAGGAGAGAAGTCAGCTAGCTTGCTAGTCGGCTAGTCTGCTAGCCAGAAGGTTCGAGGCTCTTGTCTGGCTAGCCGACTAGCAGACTAGCCTACTGACGAGGTGACCCTTGCCCGTGCAAACAATCCAAGACAGCGCGATTCGCTTACCCACTGCAGTGGAGGACATCACCGCTCGTTGGCTGACGGAAGCGCTCGCTGTGAACTACCCCGGTATCGAGGTGACCTCGGCGCGCGTGGATCACGTCTTGTGGGGCACGGCGACCAAAGTGCCTGTGCGTGTCGAATACAACCGCATCGGGCGTGATGCGAATCTGCCCGCATCGCTCATCGTGAAGGGCGGCTTCTCGGAGCATCGCCAATTGTTCGAGCATTGCTACCAGCTCGAAGTGCGCTTCTATCGCGATATCCAGCCGAAGCTCGGCATCAACGCCCCGCGAGCCTTCTTCGCTGCCGACGATGCTTCCACACAGCAACACGTCGTCATCCTGGAGGACCTCAGACTTCGCAACGTGACGTTCTGCCGCGTGCAGAACCCCTTGAGCTATGCACAGGCCGCAGCCCATCTGGATGTGCTTGCGCGGATGCATGCGCAATGGTGGGACGCGCCGGAGCTCGCCTCAGGTGGAGAGTTGGGCGATTTCACCGTGTGGGATCCGTTGCCGGCCGGCAAAGCAGGTGACTACGCGCGAGGCCAACTCAAGCCGGAAGTGTGGTCGCACTACATGAGCCTGCCGCGAGGCTGCGCCGTGCCGAAGATGATGCACGACCGCGAGCGCATGGAGCGGGCGCTGTTGCAGTTGCAGGCCTTCGATCATGTCGAGCCGTTTTGCTTGCTCCATGGCGATTACCATCTGGGCAATCTGTATTTCGATGCGGATGGCACGGCCGGCACGCTCGATTGGCAAACGGTATGCAAGGGCACGTGGTCGCACGATGTCACTTACTTCCTGGTGTCGGCGCTGGACATCGCCGATCGACGTAAGTGGGACAAAGCGTTGCTCTCGTACTATCTCGAGCGGTTGGCGGCACATGGCGTGAGCAAGCCGCCCACATTTGAGAACGCGTGGGATGCCTTCCGACGGCAGATCATCGATGGGCTCTACTTCTGGCTCGTGAATCCCGTGGAGCTGCAGACGGAGGTGAACAATGCGGCCGTAGCGCCGCGGTTTGCGATGGCGGCACTCGACTGCGATACGTTCGAGCTGATGGGATAGCAAGAGAGCGGTGGGGGTACTCGTCAGGAGAGCACGCATGGCGGAACTCGTATCCATCCAGCGCAATGACGGCATCGTCACGCTCACGTTGAACGATCCCGAGCACATGAATGCGTTCTCGGTCGAGATGCGCACTGAACTGACCGAGCGATTCACACAACTCAACGATGACGATGAGTGTCGCGCCATCGTGCTTGCGGCAGCGGGTCCCCACTTCACCGCGGGCGGAAATCTCAAAGGTTTCAACGAGACCACCGTACGCGAGTGCCGCCGGCGCTTGAAGCGCGGGGGTGCCTTGCTCGTCAGAGAGATGATCGCGGGCGCGAAGCCTATCGTTGCGGCCGTGGAGGGCTATGCGTTCGGTGCAGGGTTGGCGCTCGCCGCCGCATCCGATTACGTGGTGGCGGGCGAGGGCGCGAAGTTCTGTTGTGCGTTCACTCGGGTCGGGTTCATTCCAGATCTCGGTCTCATGTACTCACTGCCGAATCGCGTCGGTTTTGCGAAGGCGAAGCAACTCATCGCGCTGGCGGATACGTTCGATGCGCAGCGAGCCCAGCAGCTCGGTCTCGTCGATGAAGTCGTCCCAACGAGTGAGGCGCTCACGGCCGCGACTCAGGTTGCCGAGCGCTTCGCAGCGGGTCCGCCGCTCGCTTTCGAGTTGGTGAAATCTGTTTTCTCGCGCGGTCTTGAAGCCATGATTCAGGCTGAAGTAGATCTGCAGCCCTACGCTTGGCTGTCCGAAGATCACAAAGAGGGCAAGCGGGCCTTCTTCGAGAAGCGCAAGCCTCGGTTTGTGGGGCGGTGAGGAAGCATTCTTCCGCTCTTGGCGTCTCCTCGACAGTTCCACTATGATCAGCGTGAACGATGTTCAGAAAACCGAACGAATGCCGGCGAATCACAGGAGCCTTCCATGACCGACGTCTACGCAAAATACGAACGCTTGAAATTCGATCGTCCGCACCCGCGGGTCTTACGAGTTTCCTTGAGTTCGCCGCTGAAGATGAACGCCATGGACGCGCGTATGCATTACGAGTGTTCGCAAATCTGGCTGGATGCGGACAAGGATCCTTCGGTTTCCGCGATCATCATAACTGCGGAAGGCAAGGCGTTCTCAGCGGGTGGCGATCTGAATCACGAACGTAAAGTTTGCGATGACTACAACCTGCGCATGCAGGCGATGAAAGAGGCCCGCGACGTCGTCTACAACATGATCAACTGCTCCAAGCCCATCGTGAGTGCAGCGCGTGGCTGGGCGGTTGGCGCTGGGCTCGCGTGCGTCTTCCTCGCCGACGTGTCGATCGTCGCAAAGGACGCGAGCTTCTCCGACGGTCACCTGAAGATCGGCGTCGCGGCTGGCGATCACGCGACGATCATCTGGCCGTTGTTGTGCGGCATGTCCAAAGCCAAGTACTACCTGCTGACTGCCGATACGATCACGGGCGCGGAGGCGGAGCGTATCGGCCTCGCCTCGTTGGCCGTCGACGATGCCGAACTCGACGCGAAGGCAGTGGAGATTGCATCCCGACTCGCCACGAGCGCGCCGGCAGCGATCCGCTGGACCAAGCACACGATGAATCATTGGCTGCGGCAGGCTGCGCCCATCTTCGATGCCTCGCTTGCGCTCGAGTTCATCGGCATGGCGGGCCCGGAAGGTGTCGAGGGAATCGACGCATTTCTGCAGAAGCGCAAAGCGAACTTCAATCCCGATACGCCGGTCTGAGGCGGGCTGCGGGAGCGACGGCAATGCCGATGATGAAGACCATGCGGGCGCTGTTGGAACGCAACGAGCGCCTGCATGGCGAGACGCTGCATCTCATTTATGAACCCTCATCCGGCCCTGCGGGCCACCTTCTCCCGCAACCGGGAGAAGGAACATCGTGCGACCTGACGGTCGCGTCTCCTGTACGGGAGCAGGTAACGTTTCGGACATTCGCCGATCGCTCGAGGCGCTTGGCGAGTGCGCTGTACAGGCTGGGGCTACGGCATCAGGATCGCGTGGCGATCCTTGCCATGAACTGTCGCGAATATCTCGATGTCTACGGCGCGGCAGAAGTGACCGGCTACATCGTCGCTCCGGTGAACTTCCGTCTCGCACCGCCGGAGATTCAATACATATTGAGTGCAGTCACGCCGAAGATCCTGATCTTCGAGCAGCAGTATGCCGACGTGATCGCGCAGCTGCGTCCCATGCTGACCTCGATCAAGGAATTCATCTGCATCGGCACGAGCCCGCCTGAATGGGCGCTCGCGTACTCACAGGTGCTCGAGTCGGGAGCACCCGAAGGAGCGCCGCTGACGCCGAGCGCTGATGATCTGCACTGCGTCATGTTCACGAGCGGCACGACGGGCAAACCGAAGGGTGTGATGCTCACGCACGAGAACATGCTGGCGCTGTGCGAGAACTGGGCGTTCGAGTTGAATGTGGAAGCAGGGGACAAGATGCTGTTGTCGATGCCGCTGTATCACATCGGCGCACGCTCGCAAGGTGCGGCGGCGACATTCGTGGGCGGCACGCTCGTTCTGCATCGCTCGTTTCAGCCAGAGGAGATCCTCAAGACCATCGAGCGCGAGCGCATCACGCAGTTGCACCTTGCGCCGACGATGGTGCAGGCGGTGCTCGACGTACCGAATCAGGAGCGTTACGACCTCACATCCATCAGGACGGTCAACTACGCGGCGGCGCCGATGCCGTTTCCGCTGCTGCAGCGAGCGCTGGCCCGCTTCGGGCCTGTGTTGATCAACGGTTATGGCCAGACGGAAGGCGCGGGCACGGCGTTGCGCAAGCACTATCATCGCCCGAACGGCACGGAGAAGGACCTCAAGCGGTTGACTTCGATCGGCCAGCCCACGCTCGACGCCGAAGTGAAGATCGTCGATGAACAGGACAACGAACTGTCGAGCGGGCAGGTCGGTGAGATCTGCCTACGCTCGGCGCAGGTGATGCGTGGTTACTGGAACGACAATGCGGCCACGATAGAGGCCTTGCGAGGCGGTTGGCTGCACACCGGGGACATGGGCTGCATGGACGAAGACGGTTTCGTCTATCTCGTCGATCGCAAGAAAGACATGATCGTCTCCGGTGGCGAGAACATCTACAGCCGCGAAGTGGAAGAGGCGATCCTCACGCATCCGGCCGTGGCCGACGCGGCAGTGATCGGCGTGCCCGACCCCTACTGGGGGGAGTCCGTGAAAGCGGTCGTGGTGCTGAAGGCAGGTACGCGGGCGACTGAGCAGGAGCTCATTACGCATTGCAAGACGCGCATTGCGAGCTACAAGTGTCCCAAGAGCGTCGAGTATATGGACGAGATCCCGCGGCTGCCGAGCGGCAAGGTCACTAAGGTGACGTTGCGCGAGCGCTTCGGGCCGCAGGCGAAATAGCGAGAAGAGGCGACCATGGGCAAATGGCTCAAGAGCACCGAGTTCATCCGCTACGAAGTCAAGGAGCGGGTCGCGCGCATCACGCTCAATCGTCCCGACAAGCGCAACTCGCTTAACCACGCGCTCATTCGTGAGCTGCACGATGCGCTATGGGAATCGGACGATCGCACCGACGTCAACGTGATCATCCTCGAAGGCGCGGGCAAGGACTTCTGCGCCGGCTACGATCTCGTGACGACGTACTCGGATCGCAAAGCGGATGAAGCTGCGCCGACGGAGGAGGTCACGTATCGCAGCGTGGCAGGCACGTTGGACGATGACTGTTGGCAGATGGAGGCCACGCAACGGCTGACGATCGCGTTGTTCGATCTGCACAAGCCGGTCATCGCGAAGGTTCATGGCAACTGCCTGGCCGGCGGCACCGATCTCGCGTTCACGTGCGACATGGTGATTGCAGCCGAGGACGCCAAGATCGGTTTCCCCGCGACGCGCGCGAACGGTACGCCGCCGACGCACATGTGGGTGTATCACTTGGGGCCGCAATGGGCGAAGCGGCTGGTGATGACCGGGGACTGCTTGTCGGGGCGCGATGCGGCGCGTGTCGGTTTGGTGTTGGATGCGGTGCCAGCGGATCAGCTCGATGCCGCAGTGAACGAGCTCGCGCGCCGCGTCAGTCATGTCGATGCCGATATGTTGTCATCGCACAAGCGAGTCGTGAACATGGCGCTCGAACTGCAAGGCGCACGCACGCTGCAACGTGTCGCCGTTGAACTGGATGCACGAGCGCACTTGAGCAAAGGCCCACGACGCACGCAATTCAAACAGGACATGGCAACCGTGGGCCTCAAGCAGGCATTGAAGAATCGCGATGAGCCGTTCGGAGATGGCATGGTGAAGGCTCATTGGTTGGAGAAGTAGCTCTGGCAGTCAGCTAGTCTGCTAGCTTGCTAGCCAGAAAACGGGACTCTGGCTAGCCGACTAGCAGACTGGCCAGCCGCCCTGGAAATCCCTCGGAGTCATCATCCATGCCAGACCTCCTCATCGACCAACCCCAAGACGGCGTTCAGCGCATCACGCTCAATCGCCCCGATCAGCTCAACGCGTTCACGTTCGACATGTACAGCGAGCTGATCGAGGTGCTGAAGGGGCTGCGGCACGACTCGAAGACGCGCGTGGTAATCCTGACCGGAGCGGGTCGCGGCTTCTGTGCGGGGCACGACCTGCGCAGCGGCGGCAAAGCGGGATGGATCGATGATCACGACATGGGCAAGGCGTACATCTCCCGGCATGCGATGCTCGAGATCGGTTCCATCCCGGTGCTGATGCGCCAGCTGCCGCAACCGGTCATTTGTGCGGTGAACGGCGCAGCGGCGGGCGTGGGCTTTGCATTCGCACTCGCGGCCGATCTGTGCGTTGCGGCCAGGTCAGCCAAGTTCGTCAACTCGATTCACAACGCTGGGACGGGTCACGAGTTTGGAATGAGCTACCTGCTGCCGCGAGCCATCGGTACGCAGCGAGCCGCAGAGATCCTCCTGACTGCACGTCCGGTCCTCGCGGATGAAGCGGAGCGTATCGGCCTCGTGCTGCGTTCGGTTCCCGATGAAGAACTGCAGAACACCGCCATCGAGCTTGCGAAGGCGATCCTGGTGAATGTGCCGGTCGGGGTCTGGATCACCAAGCAATCGCTCTGGTTCAACCAGGGCGTGGGCAGCCTAGAGACTGCCATGGAGTTGGAATCGCGTGGTGTATTCGTAGCGCAGTCAACGGCGGATGCGGCGGAAAAACGCCAGTCTTTCCTCGAGAAGCGTGCGCCGAGGTTTGAGAACAAATGACTGTCTCTCGCCAAGACGCCAAGAACACCAAGGAAGAACCAGATACTTGCTCTCGCCAAGACGCAGGTGTTTTTTGGCTTTTGCTCTATCTTGGCGAGCTTCGCGCGTTGGCGAGAGTAAGGACTATTCCGGAGTAGTTGAAATGTTAGAGCTCACCCGTCGCGGACGCATCGCAACCGTCGTGTTGACGCGTCCGCCAGTGAATGCCATCAATGACGAGATGATCGCCGCATTTCATGGCGTGCTCGATCAGTTGTCCACCGATAGCGACTGGAGCGTGCTGCACATTCGCAGTGCGCACAAAGTGTTTGCGGCGGGAGCCGATCTCGATCTGATCCGTTCGTGGAAAGACGCACCCTCGCCCGGCGGCGCCTTGGCTGCGTACATCGAGCGGCTTCAAGGTTTGTATCACCGTCTCGAACAACTGAACCAAGTCACCGTCTGTGAAATTGGTGGCGCTGCCATGGGTGGTGGACTCGAGCTTGCACTGTCGACCGATCTGCGGATCGTCGCAGATGAAGCGAAGATCGGATTGCCGGAAGTCGGCATTGGCCTGTTGCCTGGCGGCGGCGGTACGCAGCGGCTGACGCGCTTGTGCGGCTACGGCACTGCCGCCCGCCTCATCCTGGGTTGCGAGCCGGTGGACGGCAAGAGCGCACAAACGCTAGGCATCGCGCAGTGGTCTTTCCCACGCGATCAGCTGGAAGAGCGTGCACGCGGCATCGTCGAGCGTATCGCTGCGCTGCCGCCGCATGCATTGCGTGCAGCGAAGCAGTGCATGCAGGGATATGAAGGCGTGAATCTACTCGGCTTCAAGCTCGAGCGAGAGCTGGGGGGTGTGCTGCTGGACTCCAAGGAGACGCAGCAGCTCATCACTGACTTTCTGGAGAAGAATACGAAGCGGTGAGTCCGGCGCAGCCGAGTGCTCTCCTCGAGTACGTGCGGGGAGGATTTTTGCCGTCGCTCACGCAAGTCCGCATGCGGCGCGCGCATCGAGGTGACTATGGCTCGCGAGAACGTAGTGATATCGATGGACGGACACACCGAGGCTTTCCTGGACTTGAAGCCCTGGATGCCGCCGCGGACGCATACCGCATTCGACGAAGCAATGGAGGAAGGACGCCGCACGTTCGCGGGCGCGAACCGATTTTGGGCCGATCTCGTGTACGCGGGCACGGAGTTCGCGTGGGAATCGGCGAACGAGCTCGTGCAGATCGATCAACAGAAGTATCACCAGGTCATGACCTGCGAGCAGCGTCTGGCGAACATCGATGCGGACGGCGTCGCGGCCGAGATGCTCATCGACGGCTTCGGCCCTAACACGTCGGACCCGAACCTGCAGCACGAAATCGCGCTCGGCTTCATACGCTGGTTCAAGGACTACACATCACCGGCTCCGCATCGGTTTACTGCAGCGCTGGTCGTCAGCCTTGCTGCTGGCACGCAGATGGTCGTCGAGGAGATCGTGGCCGCGCACGAAAACGGTATCCGGTGCATTCACCTGCCACCGGCTCCTGAAGTCGCGGCACCCGACTTACCGGCCTACAACCATGCACTCTATGAGCCGATCTGGCGCGCACTGGACGAGCGTGGGATGGCAGCCATCTGGCACGCGTCCGTCGGTCGCGAGAAGCCGAGCTGGCGTTGGAACGGTACGGAGCGTGGCTGGGAAGCATTGCTGATGCTGGATATCGAACGCCTGCATCACTCGACGCTGAAGTACTTGCTGCTGGCGGGTGTGCCGGAGCGACATCCGAATCTCAAGTTCGGTTACATCGAGAGCGGCTCGGATTGGGTGATGCCCATTCTGAAGACGATCGATCGCTACTTCGCGGCACCGACCACTCGCCCAGAGCACAAGCTGCAGATGAAGCCCAGCGAACAGTGGGCGCGACAAGGCTTCTGTGCAGGCCCTCTCGACCGGCGCGAGATAGAGCATCGTTACGACATCGGGGTGGGTAGTCTGATGTTCGGTTCCGATTACATCCACACCGAAGGTACGTTTCCGAACACACGTCCGCACCTCGCCAAGATCATGGAGGGTGTGCCCGAGGGTGAGGCCTGGGCGATCGTCGCCGGCAATGCGGCACGACTGTTCGGCTTCGATCTCGATCAGCTCGCCAACACACCTGCCGCCAGCCGCAGCTGGCGCGATGCCTCACCCCGCGCCGACTGAGCAGCGATAGAGAAGGACAGCGCACATGAAATCCTTACAGGACTACGCAGAGCGTTATCGCAACATGAGGTTCGAACGTCGCAACGGGATATTGCAAGTCACTCTGCATACGGACGGCGGGTCGATGCGCTGGGGTGCGGATCCGGGCTCGATTCACGAGCAGCTGGGCGCGGCTTTCTACGATATCGCGCACGACCGCGAGAACAAGGTGATGATTCTCACCGGAACCGGCGATGTGTTTTGCGTGGACCGCAATCGTGCCGAATACAGCGAAACCTACAGCGCCGAGTATTGGTACCGCATCTCGCGAGAAGGGCGCGACATGCTGATGAACTTGCTCGAGATCGATGTGCCGGTCATCTCAGCCATCAACGGACCGGCGCTGATTCATTCGGAATTGCCAGTGCTTGCCGATGTGGTGATTGCGTCAGACACCGCAGCGTTTCGCGACAGTCACATGGGAGTCGGTGTGGTGCCCGGCGACGGCTGCCACTCCGTGTGGAATCTGCTCCTCGGACCGAGTCGCGGCCACTATTACCTGCTCACGTCGGAGACGATGTCGGTGCAGGACGCGTATCGATTCGGTGTGGTGCACGAGATTCTGCCGCGAGAGAAACTCCTGGCTCGTGCTTGGGAGATTGCCATGCAGTTGGCCAGCAAGCCCATCCATTCCTTACGGTACTCGCGGTTGCTGTTCACACAGCCCATCAAGGAAGCATTTCAGCGCGATGTGGTCCTCGGACTCGCGCTGGAGGGACTGTCGGTCGGCGCCGAAGGTGGCAGTCCCGTTCAGAAGTCCGGAGCTGCGAAAGCATGACGCCGCGCTGAGGAACGTAGCGCTGATCAGCGATTTCCTCGAGAAGAACAGCGACCGCTGAACGGCTGCAGATCACCGCGATCGTTGTTGTAATCCGAGCTGAGCGGCTTTAGCTGTGAGCTTGCTCAGCACGAGCTCCGCAACCGGCGAGAGGCTACGGCTTGCGAGCGATACAGCCACGATTTCCGTCGTGGACAGCTTGAGCGTTGTTTTGAGCTCGATCAAAGCGGCGCGTTCCTTCACGACGGGGAGGCGCGAAGTCAGCCACACTGCATCACTGTTCAGCGTCACTTCTTTGAGCACGAGAAAGTCGTCACACGAGACGGCAATCGGCATGTGCTCGCCGGCAGCAACGCCGGCTTGCTCACGCAGACCTTCCAGTGCTGCGGCCGGCATGTTCCCTGTGATCAGCGGGTAACTCAGCACATCGCCGAGCGTTGCGCGCCGACGTGCATGCAACGGGTGCTGCGCACGCGCGTAGAGCGTGAGCGGCACTACCGCAATCGGACGCAGCGTGACTTTGCGAGTGACGGGCACGAGGGTGAGCGAGCAGACGCAGAACTCGATGCGTTCCGCGTTAAGGGATTCGAACAAAGCGGTTGCCGTGTTGGTCTCGACGTTGACTCGCACAGCGGGATGCTTGCGTACCATTTCGGTCAGCAACTCCGCCAGGAAGATGCTGGCAGGCAAGGGTCCCAGTCCAAGCGACACGACACCGGCCTCACCTCGACCGGCGGCGCCGAGATCGGCTTGCAGACCGCGCACCGCGCTCAGAATGTCCGCAGCCCGATCGATCAACAGACGCCCGACCGGTGTGACGCGTACACCCGCTCGACCCCGATCGAAGATCTTGATGCGCAGCTCGTGTTCCAGCTGCTGCACGCTGCGCGTGAGCGTTGGCTGGGTGATGTGCAACTCCTCGGCGGCGCGCACGAAGCTCCCGGCCCGCGCGAGCACGTGAACATGGCGCAGCTGGCGAAGGTCCATCTATGCACTCAATGCATGGAAGATGCATGAATTATTCATTGGACTGCAATGAGCCACAAGCCGAATATCCCGCCACACATCTCTATCGCAGTGTCGAGAGTGCACGCAGATGGCTTACGGGCAGTACCTTTTCGCCGCGGGCGTCATCATCTTCCTCTTGGAAGTACTGGCGGGTCGACATCGAGGGATTTATCGCAAGGAGGACATTGCGGTCACCTTGCTGTGCCAGCTCACGAGCTCAGCAGTGACCAGGCCGTTAGCGGCGTGGCTCATCGCTGCGGTGTTTGCGACTGTGTTGCCGTCGCAACGCGGGGCACTGAGCGCCCTGGCTTTCTGGCCCGCATTCATCGTGCTACTCATCGTGACGGACCTCGCTTTCTACTGGGGGCACCGTCTCGCTCACCAGTCGCAGAGCACACGCCATGCATGGCTCTGGAAATTGCATCGCACACATCACGCGGCCAAGTACTTGAACGTGACGGTCACCGCGCGCATCAATCCGTTCTGGTCGTTCGTGGTGCCGACAGCCTGGGTGCTGGGGTTGGCCGCTTACCTGGGCATGGGGAGAGCGGCTGCCGCGACGCTGCTCGTCACGTTCGGCTGGAATCTTCTGACTCACAGCCATTTTCGTTGGGACGACGCGCTACGCCGCAATCGCTACACGCGCTGGCCGATGTCGATCATCGAGCACATCATCGTGACTCCGGGCATTCACCACACCCATCACGGGTATGGTCGCGACGGCAAGACGTATCGCAACTTCGCGGTCATGTTTGCATGGATCGACTGGCTGTTCGGAACGCTGCACATTCCGCAGGGCCGTCCGGCGCATTACGGCTTACCGGGTCCACAGCCGCATTGGGCTGAGGAGGTCTTATATCCCGTGGTCAGAATGTCGGCTCAGCCGCCTAGGACGCGGGAACCTCCGGCGCGCGCTTGACCCCTGCCGAGAACAAGCGCGACGCACAGAGAGCGCTTCACCGTGACCCAGCTGTTCCCAGTCGAGTCATTGTGGCCGCTCTTGAGGAAGACCCGCCCCTGCGGTCCATCGACCACGACGACGCCCAACCCTGCTGAGAGCCCTGACCAGCGCTCGCCCGGCAGCGCTTCGGGCGCCAGCGTGGGAAATTGCGCCCGGTTTGTGATCGCTAGCTGTGGACTCACCAGCTGCTTGCGGCTCGCTTTGCTCAAGCCCTCCCCGCGCATGAAGCCCGCCGCGAAACGGGCGAAGTCTTCGATTGTCGTGTCCATTTTGAGCTAGATTCTAGTTAGCGCTCTGCTTCAGGCCGACAGCAAGCCACTGCTGCGCGCCAAGCGGGCGAGGTGGTGATCGGTATCGCCGAACATCAGTTCGATCATGGAGAGGCGTCGGAAGTAGTGCCCAGCCTGACATTCCTCCGTCACGCCAATGCCGCCATGGAGCTGCACCGCTTGCTGCCCCACGAACTCGGCGGATTTACCGATCTGCACCTTCGCCGCTGAAAGGCACTTGGCGCGCTCTTGCGGGTCGCTCTCGTTGGCCATCATCGTCGCGAACAGCGTCATGCTGCGCGCCTGCTCAATGACGACGAGCATGTCCACCGCGCGATGTTGCAAGGCCTGGAACGAGCCGATCGCCACGCCGAATTGCTTGCGGCTCTTCAGGTATTCGACAGTGACTTCGTGCGCCTTCGTCATGCAGCCCAACGCCTCTGCGCATAGCGCAGCAATGGCTTCATCCACGACGCGCTCGATGATCGGCAGCGCAGTGCCGGGTTCGCCCAGCACGTGCTGTGCATCGACAAGGACGTTGTTCAACTCGATATCCGCCGCACGCAGTTGATCCTGCATGAAGTAGCCACGACGACGCACACCTGCATCCGTTGCATCAACCACGAACAGTGCAAGACCGTCACGGTCGCGGCGGTCACCCGAGATGCGTGCCGACACGATGAGCTTCTGTGCCGAGTCGCCATGCAACACGAAGCGCTTCTGTCCGTTCAGCACCCAGCTCTCGCCATCGCGCTTCGCCGTCGTCTGCACGTCTGCAAGGTCGTATCGCGACTGTGCTTCGGCGTGTGCGAACGCGAGCATGACCTCACCGCCGACGATGAGCGGGATCAGCGACTCGCGCTGTTGTGTGTTCGCGGCTGCCCGCACTAATCCGCCACCGAGCACCACGGTCGCCAAGTACGGCTCGAGGACCAAGCTGCGGCCGAACGCCTCCATGACGATCATCGTATCCACCGGGCCGCCGCCCAGACCGCCATCGCTTTCGGCGAAAGGCAATCCGAGCAGCCCCATGTCTGCATACGTCTGCCACAGCTCGCGGCTGAAGCCTTCGGGCGCACTAAGATAGGTGCGTCGCTGCTCGAACGGGTAGCGCTCGGCGAGCAGGCGCTCGAGGCTGTCCTTCAGCATCGACTGCTCTTCGGTGAAATCGAAGTTCATGACAGCCCCAGGATCGTCTTCGCGAGGATGTTGCGCTGGATCTCGTTCGAGCCGCCCACGATCGAGACGTGGCGTGCGAAGTAGTAGTTCGGCGCAATGGTCAGTGCCCACTCATCGCCCGCGGCGGATTGCGTCATCCCACGCAGGAACTCCCTGTCGAACTCCATCGCGTTGTACGCAGCGACGTCCATGAGCAGCTCGGTGGCAAGCTGCTGCAGCTCGGAGCCCTTCATCTTCAGAATGGAAGCTTTCGGGTCCGCCTTGTTCGTCTGCTTGCGGGCTATCTCCGCGATGAGACGCATCTGCGTGATCTCGAGCGCCTTGAGCTCCACTTCGAGCGCGGCCACTTTATGCCGAAACTGTGGATCCTCGCTCAGCGGATGACCGCCTGCGTCCACTGTCGACGCCAACTCCTTCGCACGCCGGACGCGAAACTTCGAGACACCGACGCGCGCGATGCCGCTGCGCTCATGCCCGAGCAGATATTTCGCGTAATCCCAACCTTTGTTCTCCTCGCCCAGGCGGTTCGCGACCGGCACGCGCACGTTATCGAGGAACATCTCGTTGGTCTCGTGATTGCCATCGAGCGTGATGATGGGGCGCACCGTGATGCCGGGCGTCTTCATGTCCATCAGCAGGTACGTGATACCTTCCTGTTTCTTCGCTTTCGAGTCGGTTCGCACCAGCAGGAAACACCAGTCTGCGTGGTGAGCTGTCGATGTCCAGAGCTTCTGGCCGTTGATGACGTAGTGATCGCCTTCGCGAACGGCTGTCGTGCGCAGCGAGGCGAGATCCGAGCCCGCACCGGGTTCGGAGAAGCCCTGGCAGAACCAGTAGTCCATGTTCGCGATACGCGGCAGGAAGTGACGCTTCTGTTCTTCCGTGCCGAACGCAATGAGCGTCGGGCCGATCATGTTGACGTTGAACGAGAGCGGCTCAGGGGCCGGCGCCATGTGCAGCTCTTCTTTGAAGATGTACTGCTTCACGGGATCCCAACCGGTGCCGCCCCACTCGGGCGCCCACGCGGGCGTCGCCCAGCCTTTCTGGTTCAGGATGCGTGTCCAGCGAACCAGCTCTTCTTTGGAGATGCGTTGGCCAAGCTCCGCTTTGCGAAGGATGTCCGCGGGCAACGTCGTGCGGAAGAACTCGCGGACTTCGTTGCGGAACTGGATTTCTTCAGGTGTGAATCTCAAATCCACCAGATTCTCCGGCTCGTGCTGAGGCCCTCACCCTGTCCCTCTCCCGCAACCGGGAGAGGGGAC
>CBJNAT010000013.1:0-14752 GCA_966434585.1 uncultured Gammaproteobacteria bacterium
ATGCAGCAAGCGTGCCACGGTTCACACTTTCCGGCTGGTGCTGCCAAGAGTTCGGAAAACGTAGGGTGTCCGGGCGATTACGCGTCACTCACTGAGCAATCGCTGTTCGTAAGAGGGCTCTGCGGACCGGAAACGCGGCCGTGCTCGGTGCGCTCGGCTGGGGCAAGCGCACCACTATGGTGCGGCAGAGGGTTCGAAGATCACGTAGAGCTTCTTCATGGGCTCGAGCACATGCCACTCGCCTTCGAACCCTGCGGGAATGACGAAGGTGGACCCTGCGCCGAATTCTTTGCTGCGGCCGTAAGCATCACTGATGCGAACTCGCCCTGCGGTGACGTGACAGAACTCGTTTTCGGAATACTTCACTCGCCAGCGGCCGGTCGTGCTCTCCCACGTGCCGCAGTGGAACTGGCCGCTAGAGTCGCTGAAGAAGTTTTCAATGATCTGCCTGGGCGAACCTGACAGCAGGCGGTCCGCCGCGGGAGCCGACTCGCTGCGATCGGCTGGTGAAGTCTGAAAATCGATGATCGCTCGTAGCTCGTTCATAACCAGACTCGCGGACATAGAGATGCGGCGACTGTAGCAGCACGGCCGTCCATGGCCGTGGGGTCCCTGACCTCAACGTTCGATCAGCGTTTGGCCACCTGGCCATCGGGCGCCATGCGAATAGCAACGCTCACGCGCCGTTCCCAGGCGTAGGCCTCCTGATCGCCCTGCAGTGCGGTGGACTTGCTCTCACCGTGCGCAGTCAACTGGATGCGCTCCGCCTGCAGTCCCCCTTGCACCAACGCATCTTTGACGGCCTCAGCACGAGCAGCCGAGAGATGCTGATTCTCTTCCTTCTTGCCGCGCGGATCGGCAAACCCGTCGATTTCGATGACAACCGAAGCCTGCTGCGCGATGACCGCACCGAGTTCGCTCAGGTGCTGCTGCATCGTGGGATCCAGATCAGCACTGGCTGTCCGGAACAGCACATCGCCATGGAGCCGTTCCGCCAGAGAGGCGAACAGCGGCGCCTCGTTGCTCATCTCGCTTTCGCGCTGACTGAGCGCCGTAAGCAAGCTCTGCGTCTGCTCCAGCTGGGCTTGCAGGCGTTGCTTGTCCTCTTCCAGAGCAGCGGCATGCTCCTTCGCCACGCGCTCACCCTTCGCGAAGTCACCACCGATCGCACCGATCACCACTCCGAACGCAGCACCGATCGGACCGCCGACCGCCGCACCCATGGCAGCGCCGGTCAACATGCCGGCCTTGTGCTCCTTCTCGAGCTGCTCCTTTGCGTGCGCCGCACCCGACAACAACACCACCGACATCGCACCGACCAGCCACTTGTTACTCATGACCATCCCCTCGCTTTGTATACGCGGACCCACTCGGCCCGTGTGCGTATCTCAGCGAGGAATCGCGCATGCCCCCTGCGCGCAACGTGTCCGGTCAGGGAAGAATTCTGGCGGAATCTGACGCGGCATCGATCTCGAGCGCTCAGGTCAGTTCGTGTTCGAGCAATCGTTCGACCGCGGCCGTCATCTCCTCCACCGTATTCGGTTTCAAGATGACCTCCTTGATCCCGATCGCCTTTGCGGCTTCGACTTCATGCGGACGCACATAACCCGAGGCCAGCACGACCGTGGCGTTCGGCTCGATGGCAAGCACGGCTTTCGCGACGTCCATGCCCGAGGTGCCCGGCATGCTGAGATCCGTGATGACCAGATCGTACCGTTGTGGGTCAGCTCGGAATGCAGCGATCGCAGCCTGTGGATCGGTAAAACACTCGGGCCGATAGCCCACGCGCTCGAACACGCGTTTGATGAGTAACACCAATGACTCCTCGTCATCGATGTAGAGGATGCGTTGGCCCGTGCCTTTGACGGACGGGGGCGTGCGCCCTTCCGGTTCGTATGGATCGCACACCGTGTCCTCGGGCAGCGCAGGCAAGTAGATGTCGAATGTCGTACCGCGGTCGACCCCGCCTTGGACGGTCACGGCGCCACCATGCGCTCGCACGATCCCGTGCACCATCGCAAGGCCAAGGCCAGTGCCTTCGCCGAACGGCTTGGTCGTATAGAACGGCTCGAAGATGTGTTCGAGCACTTCGGCACTCATGCCGCTTCCGTCATCGCGAACGGAAAGCAAGACGTAGCGCCCGGCCGGAACGGGCAGCACACCCTTAGGCACATCGCGAACGTCGATCTCGATGTCGATCCGCCCCTTACCGTCCGGCATCGCCTGTTGAGCGTTTACGCAGAGATTCATCAGCACCTGCGAAATCTGTCCTGCATCGATGAGCACGGGCGGCACGTTCTGCCCCCCTTTGAAGACTAGATCGATGGTTTTAGGCATCGTGGGCCGCAGCAGCTTGATCACCTCTTCGACGACGCTGGGCAGACGCAATCGTCGGTGCTGCTGGTCGTGCGGACGGCCGAACGCCAGCAACCGGCGCACAAGATCCTTTGCACGTTGTGCAGCTTTGTGGATCTCTGCAACGCTCGCTTGTGCAGTATGTGCTGGCGCGAGGTCCTGCGCGACCAGCGCCGCGTTGCCGAGTACCGCGCTCAGGATGTTGTTGAAGTCGTGCGCGATGCCTCCTGCGAGCGTGCCGAGGGCTTCGAGCTTCTGCGCCTGGCGCAGTTGCGCTTCGAGTTGCAATCGCTGCTGCTCGGCACGCTTTCGGTCAGTGATGTCCGATATGACAACGAGCACGCTCGTCACGCTTCCGTTCACGGCGACAGGCAAGGCGTGATTCTCTACCCAGCGCACATCTCCATCGCTGCGCCGGATGCGGTACTCGAGAGAAAAAGGCTTTCTCTCCTGCAGTGCGGCGAACCAGCTTGCTTCGGTGCGCGGCCGGTCTTCCGGCAACAGAGCCGCACCCAGCGCTTGGGTCACGCCGATGTCGGGGGTAAAGCCGTGAATTGCGCGCACGCCTGCATCCACGGTGACTTCCTCACCGCTGAGATCGAAGGTCATGATCCCGAGCCGCGCCACTGCCGTCGCCAAAGACAAATGCTCCGCCAGCGCGCGCATCTTGTCCTCGTTCTTCTTGATCTCCGTGATATCGCGACCGATGGCCAACACCGAAACGACCTTGCCTTGCTGATCGTGTTCAGGCACGAAACGCACATGATGCGTGGCCGGCTGATGGAGGATGTCGGTGCCGATGACGAGTTCGGTTGATGTCGCGCGCCCCGTGCGAGCCGCCTCGAGGATGATCGCGTGGAAGCGCTGAGCACTATCCGAGAACCCACCCAGCTCGAGCGAAGTGCGCCCCAGTGACCCCTGCAACGGTCGGACTAGCCGCTCGACTGCGGGGTTCGTGTAAAGGATGCGCCCTTCGGTGTCGTACCGAGTGATGTAGTCGGGCGCGTTCTCTACCAACGCGCGGAACTCTTCGGCTCGGGCGTGCAGCTCGCTTTCCAGTCGACGCTGCTGCGTAACATCCCGGATCACACCTGCGACTCGATGCGCACCGTGCTCGCAAACGGGCGTGAGTTTCAGTTGATACGTAGCGCCGGCACGATCGATCTCTCGCTCGATGCCTTGGCCGCTTTGCAAACACGTGTTAGCCGCGTCGTTCATCAGGGCGGCGACTGGCGGCGCAAGAGACTCATCGACAAGATGGCATCCGACAGGGCCGGCTGCACCCAGCATCCGTGCGGCAGCCTCGTTCACTTCAAGGAATTGGTAGCGCTCCGCAGCGCTCTCCAGCAGGAACAAGCCGTCGGCGACAGCCTCGAACACCTGACGACAGTGACGCTCGCTAGCAACCACCCGCGCCTCACAGATCGGAAATCTTCAAATCTGCGAAAGGCGCTCGGCGTCTCACCCAAACCTCTCTCGCAGATACCCCCACTACCCACGAGTCCTTTCAACATCCACGCATCTAACGTCCGCAGCTTCTGCTATGGGCCAGATCAAGCCCATACGTACAGCACCGTAGGAACCGGTCATGGCGAACACTAGTGCAGCTCTTGTCGCGGGAGTGAGGATGATCAGTCTGGTGGCTCGAGCGTCAATGCTCGAGCAGCCGTCTGATCACCGCAGTCAGCTCTTCCACCGTATTGGGCTTGAGCACTACATCGCGGATACCGATCGCCTGCGCCGCTTCGACGTCACTCGGACGAACGTACCCGGATGCGAGCACAACCTTCGCGTTGGGATTCATGGCCAGCACCGACCTGGCCACCTCCATCCCCGAAGTGCCGGGCATGCTGAGATCCGTGATCACGAGGTCATATCTATCCGGCTCGCAGCGAAACGCCTGCACCGCGGCGTCGGGGTCGGTGAAGCATTCCGGGCGGTAGCCCGCGCGTTCGAACAATCGCTTCGCGAGAAACACCAAGGGTTCCTCATCATCGATATACAGAATTCGCTGCCCGTTCCCTTTGGTCGGGGTGGCGTTATGAGCGGCCGGATCGAACGACTCGCATGGCGTGTCGTCCGGCAACGCAGGCAAGTAGATGCTGAACGTCGTGCCGCGACCAACCGCTCCATTCACTCGTACGGTGCCACCGTGAGCGCGGATGATCCCATGCACGATTGCAAGACCTAGACCGCTGCCCTCGCCGAACGGCTTCGTTGTATAGAAGGGCTCGAAAATGTGCTCCATCACTTCTGGGCTCATGCCGCAGCCGTTATCGCGAACCGAAAGCACGACACATCTTCCAGCTGGCAGGGGAGGCAGTCGCTCGTCGACTTCACTCACCTCGATGCCGATCTCGATGCGACCTTTATGATCGATCAAGGCTTGGTAGGCGTTGACGCAGAGATTCATCAGCACCTGCGAGATCTGTCCGGAATCGATGAGCACCGGCGGCACGTCGTGGGCGGGTTCGACGATGATTTCGGCGCTCCTCGGCAACGTCGGTCGGAGTAGCTTCACGACTTCTTCGACGACGGCCTGCAAACTCACTGGGCGCTGTTGTTGGTCCTGCGGCCGACCAAAGGCGAGTAGCCGCTGGACGAGATCCTTGCCACGTTGCGCCGCTTTATCGATCTCTTCCGCACTCGCGAGCGCTGGGTGCCCATCCCCAAGGTCCTGTGTGAGCAGAGCCACGTTGCCGAGAATCGCCCCAAGGATGTTGTTGAAGTCATGTGCGATGCCGCCGGCTAACGTGCCGACCGCCTCGAGTTTCTGCGCTTGACGTAACTGCGCCTCCAACTGAAAACGCTGTTGCTCTGCTTGCTTCCGCTCCGTCACATCCCACAGCGCGGCAAGCACGCTGGTGACTCGATCCTCGGTGAGCTGCGGAGCAGCACGACCTTCCAGCCAACGCACTTGTCCGTCCGCGCGGCGTATGCGGTAGTCGACCGAGGTCGGCGCCTTGGTTTCGAACACACGCGCCCAATGCGCATCCGCGCGTTCGAGGTCCTCCGGCAAGATGACGGCCCGCAGCATGGGTCGAGTGATGGTTGTGCTGTCCAAACCGAAAATACCACGCATGCGCTCATCCAGCCTGATCTCACCTCGTTCCAGATCTACCGTCATGATTCCGAGTTGCGCCACTTCAGTGGCAAGCGACAGGTGCTCGGCGAGCCCGCGCATCTTCGCCTCGGTGCGCTTCAGCTCCGTGATGTCACGAGCGATGCCGAGCACGGACACCACGTTGCCGTTCTCATCGCGCTCGGGAACGAGGCGCAAGTGATACCACCCTATGTCGATCGGGCTGAATGTGTCGATCAGCAGCTCAACCTCGTCCGGCAGGCCCGTACGAGCAACTTCGAGAACGGACTGGTGAAAGCGAGCTGCGGTCGTCGAGCGGGGCGAGACTTGCTGGGGTGTCAGCGAGCGCATGTCGGCGGCCCGACGCTGCCCAAGCCTTTCGATGGCGGGATTGTTGTAGAGCATGCGACCTTCCGTGTCATAGCGCGTGATGAGATCCGGTGCGTTCTCGACTAGCGCGCGAAACTCCTCGGCGCGGGCGTGCAGCGCTGCTTCGAGCTCGCGTTGTTGCGTGACATCGTGGATCACACCTGCAACGCGCAGCGCCGTTCGCTCGCCCGCCGACACGGGGGACAAGGTCATTCGATGAGTCGACGGATGCAGCTCATGTGGAATTTCGAATTGCCTGGCGACCGTGCTCTGAGTCGCTAGACAAGCACGAGCGTCAGATTCGAGTGCTGCAGCAAGCTCCGGAAGTAAGGCTCCGCGGACGAGCACGTCCCGCGCGTCCGCACCCAGCCCGAGCACGCGCGCCGCAGCGGCGTTGAGCCACGCGATCCGCACGCCTGCAATCGTGTCCTCCAGCAACAACAACCCGTCTGCAACGGTCTCGAAGACGTGTCGATAGTCGGCCTGATCGCTGGAACTCACCCGTGCCTCGCTCGTGGCAGCAGAAGCATTAACACTGCGTCTGAGGGAGATTCTTCGATGCGCTCCTCCAAGCCCATACGTACAGCACCTTAGGATTCCGGCGGCGCGTCATGCGCAAGCAACCGCTGCACGATGATCGCCATGTCTTCGACAGTGTTCGGCTTGAGAATCACGGCCCGTATCCCTATCGCCCGTGCTGCGGCTACATCGCTGGGCTGAACATAGCCGGACGTGAGCACGACCTTGGCTGTGGGTTTGATCGCCAAGACCGACCTTGCCACCTCCATACCAGAGGTGCCCGGCATGCTGAGATCGGTGATGATGAGTTCGTACTGGTCGGGTGCGGCTCGGAAGGCGGCGATGGCGGCCTGCGGATCTACGAAACAGACCGGCCGATAACCTGCACGCTCGAATAAACGTTGCGCGAGCAACACCAGCGCTTCCTCGTCATCGACATACAGGATGCGCTGCCCCGTTCCTGTGGCGATGACCCGTTGCTGTAACGTCGGTTCCAACGAATCGCACTTCGTCTCCTCCGGCAGCGCAGGCAAGTACATGCTGAAGGTCGTGCCACGAGCCGCCGCACTCTCCACTGTCACCGTGCCGCCATGTGCTCGCACGATGCCATGCACGATGGCAAGGCCCAGGCCAGTGCCTTCGCCGACAGGCTTCGTCGTATAGAACGGCTCGAAGATGTGCTCCAGCGCTTCAGGTGCGATGCCGGGACCATCGTCGCGAACGCAGAGCACGACGTGTGGCCCCGGTTTGAGGGGCGGGAGACGGTCATCCAGTTCGCACAGCTCTATGCCGATCTCGATGCGGCCCTTCCGTTGCGCCATGGCTTGATGAGCATTCACGCACAGGTTCATGAGCACCTGAGAGATTTGTGCGGAATCGATGAGCACCGGCGGAACTCGGCCGGGCAGTTTCAGCACGAGCTCGACACTCTTCGGCAGCGTCGACTTGAGCAGCTTCGCGACCTCGTCCACGACGTCCTGCAGACGTAGCACACGATGAGGTTGGTGTTGCGGGCGTCCAAAGGCGAGCAGGCGCTCCACCAATTCCTGGCCGCGTTGCGCGGCCTTGTGAATCTCGGCGACGCTTGCCTGCGCCGGATGCGAGGCTTCGAGATCCTGCTCGAGCAACAAGACGTTGCCGAGAATCGCGCTCAAGATGTTGTTGAAGTCGTGCGCAATGCCGCCGGCAAGTGTCCCGATCGCTTCGAGCTTCTGCGCCTGGCGCAATTGCGATTCCAGTTGTCGCTGTTCCTGCTCGGCACGCATGCGCTCCGTCACATCTCGGTACACGGACACCACGCTGACGAGGCGCCCTTCCGAGCGCTGGGGAGAGGAGCGCATCTCCACCCAGCGGAGTGCACCGTCTTGCCGTCTAAGCCGAAACTCCGTTGTGCTCGCGCTTCCTCTTGCAATCGCTTCGGCTCCAACGGCATCGACCCGCGGCAGGTCTTCCTTCAGCACCCCCCCACGCATCATGGCACGGGTGATGACTGCATCGGATGAGAAGCCGAAGATGTCCCTCAGTCGCTCATTCGGAGAGACCTCGTTGGTTTCTAAATCGACCGAAACGATTCCGAGCTGCGCGACATCGGCCGCCAACGACAGGTGTTCGGCCAACGCTCGCATTTTCGCTTCGCTGCTCTTGATCTCGGTGATGTCGCGACCGATACCCAAGACCGACACGACCCTGCCCTGTTCATCACGCTCCGGCACGAAGCGCACGTGGTGCCACGCGACTCGGCCTGGTATGTAGGACTCGACCAAGAGCTCGGTTTCCATCGGTGTGGCCGTGCGAGCCACCTCGAGGATGCGCTCGTGGAAGCATGCGGCGCTTGGCGAGCCCGGCGACACTTCCAGCGAGTTCAGCCCGCGCAGCTCGGCGATGGAACGACCGAGTCGCTCGATGGCCGGATTGTTGTAGAGGATACGACCCTGAGTGTCGTAGCGACTGATGAAGTCCGGAGCGTTCGCGACGAGCGCGCGAAATTCTTCGGCGCTCGCGTGCAGCCTGCTCTGCAGCTGCTTCTCCTGCGTGATGTCACGAATGAGCACAGCAACGCGCGCTTCTGCATCTTGGACAAGTGTGAACGTGCAGCGATACGTCGCTGAGTCGAAGCCCCGTTGCAGGTCGAACTGCTTAACGACAGTACTGCGGCGCTCGAGGCACGCGCGGCTACCCGCTTCTAGATCGAAAGCCAGAGCAGGCGTCGCTTGGTGCTGAAGTGACACATCGGCCGCGCCCGCCGGCAAACCCAGCACCTCGACAGCGACGGCATTACACGCCACGACCCGCCAGCCCGTGGCGCTCTGCTCCAGCAGGAGCAGACCGTCGGGTATGGTCTCGAATACTTGCCGGTACTGATCTTCGTTGTTTTCCAAGGCGTCCTCGTGTGTGGCGACACGAACTTAGACCGAAGCTCCCAGCTCGCAACCGACACAGCGACGCTGTTAGCCCCGCCTTGCGTTAGAACGAATCTCCCGGCACCCGCACAAAACCTTCCATCAATACTCGTGCGCTGCGGCTCATGATGGCTTTGGTCACGACCCACTCGCCGTCAACCTGTTTCGCTTCTGCGCCGACGCGCAGCGTTCCCGAAGGATGTCCGAAGCGCACGGCCTCATGCGCCCGACCGCCCGCCGCCAAGCTGACGAGCGTGCCCGGAATCGCGGCCGCCGTGCCGATCGCCACCGCTGCCGTACCCATCATGGCGTGATGCAGTTTGCCCATCGACAACGCACGCACGAGCAGATCGATGTCGCTCGCCTGCACCTGCTTGCCGCTGGAGGAAACGTAATCCGTTGGCGATGCGACGAACGCGATCTTCGGTGTGTGCTGTCGCTTGGCAGCTTCTTCGATGTGCTTGATCAAGCCCATCCGTACAGCACCGTAGGCTCGTATCGTTTCGAACATCGCAAGCGCCTTTACGTCGCTGTTGACCGCATCCTGCAATTCCGTGCCCTTGTAACCGATGGCATCCGCATTCACGAAGATCGTCGGAATGCCGGCATTGATCATCGTTGCCTTCAACGTGCCCACACCCGGGACCTCGAGATCATCGACGAGGTTACCTGTCGGGAACATGGAGCCGCCAGCGTCGCCCTCGCCTTCATCGGCAGGGTCGATGAACTCGAGCTGCACTTCCGCGGCCGGGAATGTCACACCATCCAGTTCGAAGTCGCCCGTTTCCTGCACGGCGCCATCCGCGATCGGCACGTGCGCGATGATTGATTTATTGATGTTCGCCTGCCAGATGCGAATCGTCGCGGTACCGTTCTTCGGGATACGGCTCGAATCCACCAAGCCATTCGCAATGGCAAAGGGGCCGACAGCGGCGGAGAGATTGCCGCAGTTGCCGCTCCAATCGACGAACGCTTTGTCGATGGAGACCTGGCCGAAGAGATAGTCGACGTCGTGATCGGGCTTGCTGCTCTTGCTTAAGATCACGGTCTTGCTGGTGCTCGAAGTCGCTCCGCCCATGCCATCGATCTGCTTGCCGTAGGGATCGGGACTGCCGATCACGCGCATCAATAATCTGTCGCGTGCCTCACCCGGTTGCCGGCAGCGCTCGGGCAGATCCGGCAAACGGAAGAAGACACCTTTGCTGGTGCCTCCACGCAGGTAGGTGGCGGGGATTTTGATTTGAGGTACGTGGGACATTTCGCGAATGATCCTGAGATTCCGATCCCCTCTCCCGGTTGCGGGAGAGGGTTAGGGTGAGGGCTTTGTCAAGAGCGCTCACGCGCCCCTCACCCGCCGCTTACGCGTCGACCTCTCCCGCAACCGGGAGAGGTGACGTCGGCTTACGCCGCCTTCGTCGACGACTCGAGAAAATCCTGCGCAAACCGCTGCAGCACACCACCCGCTTCGTAGATCGACACTTCTTCGGCCGTATCGAGTCGGCAGGTCACAGGCACTTCCACCTTCTCGCCACTCTTGCGTGTGATCACGAGCGTGAGGTTCGCACGCGGAGTGAGCTTGCCGACGACATCGTAAGTCTCCGTGCCGTCGATGCCGTACTTCGTACGGTTGTCGCCCGGCTTGAACTCGAGCGGCATGACACCCATGCCGATGAGGTTCGTGCGGTGAATGCGTTCGAAACCTTCCGCGACGATGGCTTCCACACCCGCGAGGCGAACACCTTTCGCAGCCCAGTCACGCGATGAGCCCTGACCGTAGTCGGCGCCCGCGATGATGATGAGCGGCTGCTGACGTTCCATGTAGGTCTCGATCGCTTCCCACATGCGCATCACTTTGCCGTCCGGCTCGAGGCGCGTGAGCGAGCCCTTCTTCACCTTGCCGTCGACCACAGCCATTTCATTCATCAACGTTGGGTTGGCGAAGGTCGCACGCTGCGCGGTCAAGTGATCGCCGCGATGCGTGGCGTAGGAGTTGTAGTCCTCTTCGGGCAGGCCCATTTTCTTCAGGTACTCGCCCGCGGCGCTGTCGCCGAGAATCGCATTTGAGGGCGAGAGGTGATCGGTCGTGATGTTGTCGCCGAGCACAGCGAGCGGACGCATGCCTTTCAACGTGCGTTCGCGAGCGGCCAGTGCGCCCTGACCTTCTTTGTCCCAGTACGGGGGGCGACGGATGTAGGTGCTCATCGCGCGCCAGTCGTACAACGGGCTCACCTTTTCCGTGTTCGCCTTGAACGTGAACATCGGCTCGTACACTTTGCGGAAGTGCTCGGGCTTGACGCTCTGCTTGATGATGGCGTCGATCTCGGCATCCGTCGGCCAGATGTCCTTCAGTGTTACCGGCTTGCCATCCTTGTCGTAGCCGAGCGCATCCTTCTCGATGTCGAAACGGATCGTGCCTGCAATCGCATAGGCGATGACGAGCGGCGGCGAGGCCAGGAACGCCTGCTTCGCATACGGATGGATGCGGCCATCGAAGTTGCGATTACCGGAGAGCACGGCTGTCGCGTACAGGTCGCGATCGATGATCTCCTGCTGGATCTTCGGATCGAGCGCGCCGGACATGCCGTTGCACGTTGTGCAGGCGAAGGCAACGATGCCGAAGCCGAGCTTCTCGAGCTCAGGCAGCAGCTTCGCTTCTTCGAGATACAGCTGCACGGCCTTCGATCCTGGAGCGAGTGAGCTCTTCACCCACTGTTTGCGAATGAGGCCCTTTGCATTGGCGTTCCGAGCGAGCAGTCCCGCCGCGATCACATTGCGCGGATTGCTGGTGTTCGTGCAGGAAGTGATCGCCGCGATAATCACGGCGCCATCCGGCATTTGACCCGGCTTCTCTTCCCACTTCGCGGCGATACCGCGCTCGGCGAGCGCAGAGGTCGGCAGACGCTTGTGCGGGTTCGACGGGCCGGCCATATTCCGCACCACTGAGGAGAGATCGAACTTCAGCACGCGCTCGTACTGGGCAGTCTTGAGCGCATCGGCCCAGAGGCCGGTCTGCTTCGCATAGAGCTCGACGCGCTTCACGACCTCGTCTTCACGGCCGGTGAGCTTGAGGTATTCGATCGTGTTCTGGTCGATGAAGAACATCGCCGCCGTCGCGCCGTACTCTGGCGCCATGTTGGAGATCGTCGCGCGGTCGCCGAGCGTGAGCGCCGCAGCGCCTTCGCCATAGAACTCGAGATAGGCGCCTACGACTTTTTCCTTGCGCAGGAATTCGGTGAGCGCGAGTACGACGTCCGTCGCGGTGATGCCCGGCTGCGGCTTGCCCGACAGTTCGACACCAACGACATCCGGCAGGCGCATCCACGAGGCACGGCCGAGCATGACGTTTTCAGCTTCGAGGCCCCCGACGCCGATCGCGATGACGCCGAGCGCATCGACGTGTGGTGTGTGACTGTCGGTGCCGACGAGCGTGTCCGGGAAGGCGACGCCATCTTTCGCATGAATGACCGGCGACATCCGCTCCAGATTGATCTGATGCATGATGCCGTTGCCGGCGGGAATGACATCGACGTTGTTGAATGCCTTCTTCGTCCACTCGATGAAGTGGAAGCGATCTTCGTTACGACGATCTTCGACGGCGCGATTCTTTGCGAACGCGTCCTTGTCGTAGCCGCCGAATTCCACAGCCAGCGAATGATCGACGATCAACTGCACCGGCACGACCGGATTCACTTTCGCCGGATCGCCACCCTTGGCCGCAATCGCATCACGCAGACCGGCGAGGTCGACCAGCGCCGTCTGCCCGAGAATGTCATGGCACACCACGCGGGCCGGGAACCACGGGAAGTCGAGATCGCGACGGCGTTCGATCAACTGGACGAGGTAATCCTTCAGCTTCGTCGGGTCCGCGCGGCGCACCAGGTTCTCGGCCTTGACGCGGGAGGTATACGGCAGGGTGTCGTAGGCGCCCGGCTTGATGGCTTCGACGGCGGCGCGCGCATCGAAGTAATCCAGTTGAGTGCCGGGCAGATTCTTGCGGTATGCGGTGTTCATGGAGACGGACTTGACGCTCCTGGCGGTGGGATCAAGGGAGTTCGTGGACCTGGCATGGCCAGCACGGGGGCGGGATTTTAGCCGCAATCAGCGGCTCGATGGGTGGCCGGGCAGCCACCGGTGCGCACCGGGTCACAGGCGAAGCACTTAGGGACTAGTGGCGAACCTGAAACCGGCCGGCAGATGCCGCTCGGTCAGCTGCACAGTCGCTTCCAACCGCAGATCACGGGAGGAGGCACCCACCATCACCTTGTAAGCGCCCGGCGCGATACGCCAGCCACCCTGTTTCGAGCTGAATACACCCAGCAGCCGCGGATCAACGCGAACGTGCACCGTGGTGGCCGCTCCGGGTTGCAACTCCACTTTCTGCCAACCGCCCAACCGCTTGGGCGCTTCCCAACCGCCCGTCTGCGGCGACACATACACTTGCGGCACATCCTTGCCCGCACGTGGACCGTCGTTGCGAACGCGGAAGCCGACGACGAGCTCGCCGCCTTCGAGGCGCGCTTGCAGATCGTTGTAGCTGAACTTCGTATAGGAGAGGCCATAGCCGAATGGGAACAGCGGCTGCAGCCCTTTCGAGTCGAACCACTTGTACCCAACCGTCGCGCCTTCCCGATAAGTGACCTGCAGATTGGGCTGACCCTGCGCATCGATTTCGACGAGCGACGGACGCGTGAGCTGACTGTCATCCCTGGGAAAACTCACGGGCAGCCGGCCCGACGGATTCACGCGGCCGAAGAGCACGTTCGCGATCGCTTCACCGCCACTCGTGCCCGGGTACCACGCTTCGAGCACGCCCGCGACCGCATTCAGCCACGGCATGTACACAGGCCCGCCGGTTTCCAGCACGACGACCGTGCGCGGATTCGCATTGGCCACGGCTTCGATCAACGCGTCCTGCCCTTCGCTCAAGACGAGCGACGCATCGACCGATTCGGTGGTCCACTGCGTTGCGAACACGACGGCAACTTCACTCTCGCGGGCAAGCGCCGCTGCAGCGGCAACATCTCGCCCATCCGCAAACTGTACTTGCGCAGTGGTAGCGAGCGCTTTGATATGTGCGAGCGGCGCAGAGGGGAAGTACATCACGGGCCCAGGCCAGGTGGTGGGTTGTAACCCGGGCACGGCGTTGCCACCGATGGGATAGACCTGCGACGAACCGCCACCGGACAAGACACCCTTATCCGCATACCCGCCGATGACGGCGATGCGCTTGAGCTTGGCACCGAGCGGCAGCACGCCATCGTTCTTCAACAGCACGATGCCTTCTTCTGCGCCAGCTTGCGTGATCTGCGCATGCGCTTTGAAATCCATCGGCGCGATCTGCACCGGGTGATCGATGACGCCCTTGGCGAACATCGTGCGCAGAATACGATGAGTCATTTGCGTGAGACGCGCTTCGCTCACCTCCCGAGTTTCAATGGCTCGCTTCAGCGGTTCGCCGAAGAAGGGCTGTGCATCGAACTGATGGCCGGATTCCTGATCCAGCCCGGCGTTGGCAGCCTTGGCCGTGCTATGCACCCCGCCCCAATCCGACATCACGTAGCCTGCCCAACCCCAGTCCTTACGCAGCACGTCGGTGAGCAGGAACGCGTTCTCTCCTGCGTAATCGCCCCACGCCTTGTTATACGCACTCATCACCGAACCGGGATTTGCCCGCTCCATCGCAATCTGAAACGCGAGCAAATCAGACATGCGCGCCTGATCGCGGTCAATCTCGACGTTGAGCGTCTGGCGATTCGTCTCTTGATTGTTCAGCGCGAAGTGCTTGATCGTCGAAACGATGCGATTGGATTCGATACCCGCGATTTGCTCGCCGACGATTACGCCCGCGAGCAGCGGATCTTCTCCACCGTATTCGAAATTGCGCCCGTTACGCGGCTCACGCACGAGATTCACACCGCCAGCGAGCATCACGTTGAAACCGGATGCTCGCGCCTCGGCGCCGATCATCGCGCCCGCGCGCCGCGCCAACTCCGGGTGCCACGTGGCGGCGGTGGCCATGCCCGACGGC
>CBJNAT010000014.1:0-14675 GCA_966434585.1 uncultured Gammaproteobacteria bacterium
GAAGAAGACGTCCGCGATGCGCTGCGTGCGGCGGACGCACTCGAGTTCGTCGAAGCCATGCCGCAAGGTATTTACACCCGCGTGGGGGAGGGCGGCTCGCGCTTGTCGGGTGGACAGCGCCAACGGATCGCCATTGCTCGCGCGCTCATTCGAAAACCGCGACTGCTGATTCTCGATGAAGCGACGAGCAATCTCGATCCGGATGCGACGGAGGCTGTGCTCGAGACGGTCGCGCATTTGAAGCATCAGCTCGGCGTCGTCGCCGTGGCGCATCAAGAGCGTCTGATCGGCGTGGCCGATCGTGTGTATCGCCTCGCCGGCGGACAGGTCGCTGACATGACGGCGAGCGGGCGTGTATCGCTACATGGCTGATTTCGCCCGTACGCTGCGTCGCGCGCGTCGGCGGCTACTGTTCCTCGCCGCGCGACAACTCGTTCGCACCATCGAGTTCGAACGTGTCCGCGTGTGGGGCAAGCGCATCGGCACATGGCAGTACCGATGGGGTAGGAGTGCGCGGGAGCGCTGTCTGCAGGATCTCGCTCGTTTGCAGCATCGTGATCCGAGCGATCCACTCGTTGCGCAGCAGTTGCTGAGTTCTTACTGCAATTACGCGACGGCGACGATGCAAGTACTGGCAATGTGCGATCGCCGGCTGGACCCGGATCTCTTGAACCGTGAGTGTCGAACCGATGGCTTGGAGCGACTGCACGCGGCATTGAAAGACGCGCGGGGTGCGATTCTGCTGGCCACGCATTCGGGCAACAGTCTCCTTCTCGCCGCACAACTTGCGAGCAGCGGTCTGCCGATGACGGTTGTGTACCGCCAGGCATTGATGATGTCCGATGAGTTCTTTGCCGAAGGCTTGCCCCGGTATGGCATCGAAGGTGTCGCGGCGAATGAAGGCGCCAAGGCCTACGCGAAGATGCGACGAGCCATCAAGAACAACCGTGTCGTCCTGATCATGATCGACCAGGGCGTGAAGGTCGCGAAGGACGGCATCCCCTTGCGCTTCCTGGGCAAGGACATGCCCATGCCGGCTGGCCCTGCACAGTTGGCACGCGTTTCGGGCGCACCGATTTTTCCGCTCACGACGATTGGCGCGGAGCCCGTGTGGCACTTTGTCATCGAACCAGCCGTGCAGCTGCAGGCGGGCGCGACGCTCGAACAAGATGTCGAACAGCTGCTTCAGGAGAATGAGCGACAGATCATGGCTCATCCCGAATTCTGGAGCTGGCCCTATCGGCGGTGGCGCAAGTTCCCTCTGGCGAGCTCGTCATGACCGAGTCGCGCGCGCCGCTCGCGGCCGTGACGGGTGCAACCGGCTTCATCGGCCGCCGACTCGTTCCTGCATTGCACGCGGCCGGCTGGCGTGTGCGACTGCTCATGCGCCGCGATCCTACGATTCCCGAATGGCGTGGCGTACAGCCGCAGGTGGTTGTCGGTGGGCTCGCGGACACGGCTGCACTCGAGCAACTCGTCGACGGGGCGGATGCCGTCATCCACGTCGCTGGCCTGATCAAGGCGGCTCGCCGCGAGCAGTTCTTTGCCATCAATCACACAGGTGCTGCAACGCTCGCGCGCATCGTCGCGCAGCGTGCCCCGCGCACTCACTTCGTGCTCGTATCGACCCTCGCAGCGCGCGAACCGCAGCTCTCGGAGTACGCGGCGAGCAAGCGTGCGGGCGAAGAGGCAGTACGGGAGCTGCTGGGTGAGCGCATGACTGTCGTGCGCCCGGTCGCGGTCTATGGCCCAGGCGATCGCGAGACGCTGGTGTTCTTTCAGCTGGCGCGGATGAAGCGCATTCCGCTGCTCGGTGGCCGCGACGCTCGAGCCACGCTCATCCACGTGGACGACCTGGTGAATTTAATCGTGGCGCTTGCAAAGGAGACTGCGCGCGGCGCCGTGCTGACCGCTTCCGATGCGCGCTCGCGGGGTTACTCGTGGCAGGAAGTGTTTGCGACTGCGGCGCGTGCCGTGGGCAATGGTGAGGCGCGCACGTTTCATGCGCCTGCTGCCGTGTTGCGCAGCGTGGCTCTGATTGGGGATCTCGGCCGGCTGATGGGAGCGGCAAACATGCTGAATTCCCAGAAGCTCCGCGAACTGCGTCACCCGGACTGGTCAGTGCCGGATACGGAGCTTGCGCGACCGCAAGGCTGGACGCCGCGCTTCACGCTCGAGGCCGGTTTTGTCGATGCGGTCGATTGGTATCGAGGGGAGGGGTGGTTGAGATAAAGGGCCCTATTTCAACACCCCTCGCCGCCGCAGCCGCCAATACAGGCCCGGCGCCGCGAGCAGTGGGAAACGCCTCTGCCAAGGAGACACCTCGATGCGGACGCCCGAATGTCGCTCCACTTTCCAGACGACGTAGTCCATTGCGCCGGCAAAGGTGAAGCCCGCTTTCAGCAAACGCAGCAGGTTGAGTGGTTTGCCCAGCCGCCGACGTCGCGACCAACGACGTGATGCGGTGGCACGCTGCACGGTCGTGAATTGTGGCGTGAGCGCTCCATCGACTTCCGTGTAGTGAATGTCCGCCGCACGCCACGCTAGCGGCAGGTACTGCGCGTAGCGCTCCCGATCGCGATCGACGATGTCCACGCCGCGCTGCGCGCTTTCGACGCGCAGCTCCGCCCCGTAGGTCTTCGCAAACAGCGAGCGCCAGAAATCGGCGGGGCTCGCTATTGCGGGACCGAGGGCTGCGGCCCACTGAGCTGCAGTGACCACCGCGTCGCGCAGCGAGAGCACAACCGCACGCCGATCCGCTTCGTTGCGGGCCCACACGCAAAGACACGGCTGACAGAAGCGCGCCCACAACGTGGTATCGAGTGATTCCGGCGACATGCGACTGTGGAACTGCGCAACGCTCATCACGGCGTACTTCGCCCGCAGCGGCTGATCTGCGATGGTTACTTCGATGTAGCCCACGTTGGGTGGCAGCAGACGATTCGCGCATTTCGCAAAGAGCGATGCGGGCCAGGCGCTCACGCGATCCAGCAGCACGTAGTAGTCGAGTACTCCGTCGAGTGCGTTCGTGCGCAGTGCAGAGCCGTAGAACAAGACGGCCGCGGTGTGCGCTCCACCTCGTGCTGCGAGATGAGCGGCCAGTGCGGTCACTGCGGACGGTGCGTCTCGGCGCAGCTCCGCATCGATTAGTGCATCGAGGTTGTGCGCTGCATCCGTCACAGCGCTCGCCGCTTCAGTTCGCAAGCCATGAACGCAGCGGACCCTGCCGTCGCGCGAACGCTGCCTGCAGCAGTCGCAAACCATGAATGGCCAGGCAGATCACAATCCAAGCCGCCACCACGAGCATGCCGACATCAGGACGACCGAGCAGGGTTGCGAGCGTGAGGATCAACAGATTCGGATTGCGGCGTGCGGTGATCAGGCGCAGTTTGCTGTCGAACGGTTGCCACACGTGCATGTCCATCTTGAAGAAGACGATGAACAGACCTTCTTCGAGCCGCTGCAGCACGTAACCCGCAACGATGATCGTCAGTACGAGCGAAGCATTCTCGAGCGGCATGCCCGCAGCCTCGAGGCCCACGATCCACGCCCACCACCACAGCGGCGGATGAATCAAATCGATCGAGTGATCGAAGACATTGCCGAACGGCGATGACTGCAGCGTTACGCGTGCGAGCTTGCCGTCCACAGTATCGAGAAAGGTCATCGGCCATGCGGCGAGTAGGCCGAGCACGAAGTGACCCTGCCAGAACGCCCACATCGCCGCGATCACGAGCGCGAGGCTCGCGCTGGTCACCATGTTGGGCGTGATGCCGAGCTTCGCGCAGACGCGGGTCACCGCACGCGCCGGCGCCGGCCAGACATACAACGTCACAAGATCCGTGACACCCTTGTACGCACCCTGAAATATGCGCGCTTCGATTGCCGGCAACGACTCGGTCGTGAGCGGCATCAGATAGAGCGCTTCACGCTTGCGCAGCGTGTCGTTGTAGTCGTTCGCCAGTTCTTCGGGCGTGAGTTGCGGCAAATCGCCGGGCGCTGCACCTCGTTCGAGGAGCGACGCATGCACGCTTCGGCGCGCCGAGTCGGTCACGATCGCAACGCACTGGCCTTGTGACATCAGAGCCAACTCACGAGGCGAATGCACGAGGCTCCGTACGATCGCATCGTCGTAGACCCAGTCGGCTCGCAGCAGCACGAGCCGCGATGCTTCATTCGACGCGGCAGCACCGGCACGAGCCAGTTGCCTTCGCAGCCGTACCGCCGAGGGCAGGGCCCAAATGCGCAGCTCGGTGTGTCCAACGATGTCGCCGGTCGTGGCAGGCGCGTGTAGCATTTGCTCGATATACGGGAAAGCGGGCCGGCATCTTAACCCGCATTTCTCGCAGGTCGGTTTGGCGCGAGTGGCAATGGGATGACTCGGAGCGAGATTTGCGTGAAGAATCGAGCGACCCAGCGTGGGGCGCCAAACCTATCGCGGACCTTGCGGCCTGCGAGGCCGCCTCGCTTGCTCTTCCTTCAAGCCATAGCTGCGGCTATGGCTTTCAGTCCAGAGCGGCGCGAACCGACCTCGCAGGCTCGCAATGCCTCGCGATCCCTGTGAGAAGTGCGGGTTAAATGAACGCGCTGACGATTGCGCACCTCTCAGATCTGCATCTGCCCTTTGAACCGGAGCTTTCCCCTGCACAGCGTCTATCGAAGCGACAGCTGAGTGCATGGTCCTGGCGCCGACGACGCCATGTGCAACGGCCCGAGATTCTCGACGCCCTCGTGGCGGACCTGCGCCGTCATCCGATCGATCACTTCGTCATCACGGGCGACCTCGTGAACTTTTCACTGCCTGCGGAATTCGAGCGGGCGGCGAAGTGGCTGGAAGCGCTCGCCGATCCTGAGCGCATCAGCGTCGTTCCTGGTAATCACGATGCATTGGTCCCCGTGCCCGAACCGCAAGGATTGGGTCGATGGCAGCGCTGGATGCGGGCCGAGGCGGGTTGGCCGTATGTCCATCGGCGCGGTGGCGTTGCCTTCATCGGCTTGCGCTCGGCCTGGCCCACGCCGCCGCTGCTTGCGAACGGCAGCTTGGGTGTTGCGCAGTTAGAGCGGCTGGCGGCGGTTCTCGAAGAAGAGGGGAAGGCAGGCCGGACGCGAGTCTTGCTCCTGCATCATCCCGTAGCCGAAGGGGCAGTGAGTCGCCGCAAGGCGCTCAGCGATCGTGCGCAGTTGCGGGGGTTGCTCACACGTGTCGGTGCCGAGCTGATCTTGCATGGGCATGCACGCGATGCACGTCTGGACAGCGTGCACGGGCCCCGAGGACCGATACCGTGCATTTGTGTTCCATCATCCTCGGCCCTGCCGAGCGCGCACGATGAAGGCGCACGCTGGCATCTCGTGAGATTGCCCGGTCCCGATGCGCCCGCCTGGGTCGAGGTGCGAGTGCGCCAGTGGTCGGTCGCAGATGGCGGCTTTGTGGATGCCGCAACATACGAGCTGTGTTTGCCGCGGGCATCCGACTTTAGAATGCGAGAGCAGTCTGCTAGTCAGCTAGTCGGCTAGCTAGCTAGCCAGAAGAAGATCGTCCTCTGGCTAGCCGACCAGCCGACTAGCAGACTAGCTAGGCCCATTCTGACCAGCCCGAGTGCAGCTCCCATGCCGAATGCCACCGAAACCAAGTTCGGCGATCCCGCGACGCGGATCGCACAGACCACCCGCTGGACGGTGCTCTTGCGCCCGAAGCAACCGACGTTGGGCTCGCTCGTGTTGGTATGCCGCGAGCCTGCCAAAGCCTTCTCCGCGCTGAGCGTGGAAGCCTTCACGGAGTTGCAGGGTGTCGTTCGTCACGTCGAAGTGATGCTGCGCGAAGTGATCGCATACGAGCGGATCAACTATTTGATGTTGATGATGGTGGATCCCGACGTGCACTTTCACGTGATCCCACGATACGACGGCATGCGAACGTTTGCGGGCGTCGAGTATCGCGATGCCGGATGGCCTGGTGTGCCTTCGCTAGACGTCGCTGTGACTCCGGATGAGTCTGCGCGAGACGCTTTGGTTGCGCGTCTGCGGGAAGTCTGGACGCGCGTCGCAGGCTGAGCGTTCGTGTCGACGTTGCGCGCGCTCCTGCCAGATCGTCTCGACTTCTACACCTTGCGCTCGCTCGCAGGTCCGCTCTTCCTCTCCTTGGGCGTGCTGCTGCTGGCCCAGTTGCTCGAGCGATTGCTGCGACTGTTCGACATGGCGGCATCGACCGGCGCGGGACTGGATGTCGTGCTGCGCATGGCGGCGGCGCTCGTGCCGCATTACCTCGGCCTTGCGATTCCGACCGCTTTCTTCGCCGCGATCTTCATGACCATCGCCCGCTTTGGCGATGACAGCGAGCTCGACGTGATGCTCTCGACCGGCCGCTCGATCACGCGGGTGGCGATGCCGTACTTCGCCGTTGCGTTCCTGCTGTGCGTGTTCAATCTCTATCTGTTCAGCTACCTGCAGCCGGTGTCCCGCTATGGGTATCGCGTCGCCGCACACGAGGCCGTGCAGGCGCGCTGGGATGGCCGCTTAGAGGAGCGTCGCTTCATTGGCGCCGGCCATGGCTTCACGCTCACCGCCGATCGAGTGGACAGTGACGGTCATGGCTTGCACGGAGTTTTCGTCGAACGGCGTACGCCCGCCGGCGAGGAAGTCGTGACGGCGCCCGCAGGCCGATTGGTGCCCTCGCCGAGTGGCCTGTTGCTCGAACTCGAGAACGGACTGATCCTGCGCGACCAGGACGGCGGCCGCGTATCCACGTTGCGGTTCGCGCAAGGACGGATCAACGATGACTTCTCGGCGCCGCCACCCTATCGCGCGCGCGGCGATTCGGTTCGAGAGCTGACCTTGCCGGAGTTGTGGCGCGGCGAGCGGCTGGAGAATCTCGATGAGCAGAAGCGGACGCGTAAGCGAACTGGCGAGCTGCATGGCCGACTTGCACGTGTGTTCTTGCCGCCCTTGCTGCCGCTCCTCGCGCTGCCGCTCGGCATGGCTGCAAAACGGGGGCGGCGCGCCCCAGGTGTGGTGTTTGCAGCGTTCGCACTGCTCGCGTTGAATCACGCATTGCAGTTCGGCGAAAGCTTGGCCGAGAGCGGACGCGCGGCGGCCTTCCTCGCGGTATGGACGCCCTACCTCGCCTTTGGCGTGCTCGGCATCTGGCTCTTTCACAGCAGCCTGCGTTGGCCGGGCGACAATCCCGTTATGCGTACGGTGAACGCGATCGAGAATGGCTTGGAAGGCTTCGGCCGCAAACACAAGCGAGGCAGGGCGTGAGAGGTGTGCTGGGTGCCCATCTGCGACGCCGCGTGGGCGTGCAGATTCTCGCGCTGCTCGGCGTGCTGACGGGCCTCATGCAGGTGCTCGAGCTCCTCGATGTCACCACCGATGTGCTCGATCGCGATCTCGGCGTGCGTGGGATCTTGCAGTACGCCGCGTTGCGCATTCCCAGCGAGATGATGCTCGCCCTGCCGCTCGCCGTACTGCTCGGGACGATGTCGGTGTTCTACTCGATGGCGCGCACGCTCGAAGTCACGGCGATGCGCGCATCCGGTGTGAGCGTGGCTTCCATGGTGCGCTCGTTGTGGCCGGTGCCGCTACTGCTAGCGGTGTTGCAGATCGTGCTCTCGCAGAGTCTCGTGCCCACGGCCGAGGCGCGACTCAAGCAATGGTGGGATTCGACGGCGCCGATCGATGAGCCCACGGAGACGCGTCGCGTTCGAACGAACGCGGGTCTCGTGACTTTCGAGCGCAACACGCCGAACGGGCGATTTCTTCAGGACGTGCGCATTTACGAGCGCGGTGCCGATGGCAAACTGGAGGCGCGCACGGTTGCTCGCAGGGCCGAATGGCTCGATGGCGCATGGCAACTGAGCGGCATTCAGGACTTTCGCCTGGCGAACGGTACCGTCTCGAGACAATCGCAGGCGCTGCGCACGTGGGTTTCGAATCTGCGGCCTTCGGACGTCGTGCAGCTCGACGTCGCACAGCCGCACCTATCGAGCATCATGCTCGTCGACGTGATTGGCGGTGAGCGCGTGGGTGTGCAGCCGCGCAGCTACTACGAAACCGTGCTGTTGCGCTCGTTTACCGCGCCGCTCGGAATCTTCATCATGTTGCTGCTGGCCGCTCCGCCCGCAACGACATTAGTACGATCCGGTGGCAGCGGCGGCCTGCTCAGCGCGTTGGGCCTCGGCCTGGGTTTCCTCCTATTCGACGGCATCATGTCGGCACTCGGTACGGGTGGGCGCGTACCGGCGTGGCTGGCGGCTGTTACCGCGCCAGCGCTGTTCATCGTGATTGGCCTCCTTCAACTGCATGCTTGCGACAAGAAGTAAATGATCTCGGCACCGAGACTCTGGATTGACGGCGCGCGAGTGGCGCGCGCGGAAGGCTTGTTCGGCATCGCGCCGCTCGAGCGGTTGCGGCGCAGTGTGCGCGACATAGTTAAGGACGCATCCCGAGTAACGATCTCGGGTGCTGCTGCGCCGGTGCAATGGTCGAGTGCGCACATCGAAACAGACAACGCTCCTTTGGGCGCTCGCCTGAAGCGCGCGCTTGCCGACGGACCCGTTGTCGTTGTCGATGGGGGTAACGTCATCGATCCGCGCCTGATCAAGTTCATGCTCGGCCTGCACCGATCAAGTGTCGCTGCGCGTGGCGAAGGTCCGGAAAGGGCGGTTGCTCTCTACCTCGAGCCCGGTGCGGCACAGGTCATTCCGGCCGATGCAGTCGATCTGATTGCCATTGCCGATGCGCTGCTGGTCGCTCGCGTCATTGAGCCTGTCGACGAAGAGGCGTTTCCGCAGTTCATCCATAAGTTGCGACGCTCGCTGCCGTATTGGATCCATCGCGTCGAGACGCCGCAGAAGCGCCGGGAGCTGGAACGGCAGATGTTCTGGGAGAACTACAAGGGTTCGACGGACTTGCTCACGGCGTACGTGTATCCGCCGTTCGTCTGGCAGTCCGTGCGGTTCTGCTCGCGGTTTCGCGTGCACCCCAACGCGATCACGATTCTCTCGATCGTGCTGGCCTTCGCGGCCGTACCGTTCTTCGCGGCGGGGCAGTGGCTCGCGGGGTTTGCATGCGCGTATCTCATGAGTGTGCTCGACAGCGTCGATGGCAAGGTCGCGAGGCTCACGTTGACCGACTCAGCGATCGGCAATAGCCTCGATCACGGTCTCGATCAGGTCCACCCGCCGTTCTGGTACTTCGCTTGGGCGTGGGGATTGGGTGCGCGCGAATGGGCCGATCCGCTGTACCAAGTCGGTTTGTGGCTCGTCGTCTTCTATATCGCCGATCGGCTCGTGCTCGGGCAGGCGAAGCGCAGGCTGGGTTACACGCTGCATGCCGCGACTCGTCTGGATGAGCGTGTGCGCAGCGTCATCGCACGACGCAACATCACGATGACGATCATGGCCATCGCGCTGCTCGCGGGCGTGGGTGTGGCCGGCCTCTACTTCATCACGCTGTGGCAGGTGCTCACGTTCCTGTGGCACAGCTGGCGCACGCTCTGGCTTGGCTACATCGCTCCCGAGCGCGGTCGCAAGGAAGTCTGAATGAGCACCGTCGAGATCGTGCCGGTGCGCAGCAAGGCGGAACTGCAACGGTTCATTCGCGTGCCGGCGCGCTTGTACGCCGACGATCCGCAGTTCGTTCCACCGCTCGAGATGGAACGCAGCGACGCGTTCACGCGCGGCAAGAACCCGTACTTCGAGCATGCGGAAGCACAGTTCTTCCTCGCCGTTCGCAACGGCCGGGATGTTGGTCGGATCAGTGCACAAGTCGATAGTCTCGTGAAGGAGCCGGACGTCGGGCACTTCGGTTTGTTGGCAGCGGCAGACGATGTCGCCGTATTCACAGCTCTGGTTGCCGCCGCCGAACAATGGCTGCGTGGCAAAGGCAAATGCCGTGTGCTGGGTCCGTTCAATTTATCGATCAACGAAGAGACGGGGCTGCTCGTCGACGGGTTCGATACGCCTCCGGTCGTCTTCATGCCGCACGACCCGCGGTACGCGGCTGCCCATATAGAGGCTCAGGGCTACGGGAAGGCCAAGGACGTGATCGCCTACATGTACGACTTCCGGGAACTACCCACGAGCGTCAGGCGCGTGATCCAGCGTCACAAGCCTGGCGGGATGCGCGTGCGACATCTCGATTTCAGTCGCTACGATGCGGAGTTCGACACGATTCGCGCGGTGTTCAACGACGCGTGGAGCGAGAATTGGGGCTTCGTTCCGTTCACGGAAGCGGAGTTCAAGCATCTTGCCAAGGGATTGAAGCCCTTCCTCGATCCCAAGTTGGGCGCCATCGTCGAAGTCGATGGCGAACCGGTCGGTTTTGGCATTCTGTTGCCGAATCTCAACGAGGCGATTCGCGATTTCGAGGGGCGACTGCTGCCCTTCAACTGGCTCAAGCTGATCCTGCGTCTGAAACGAGGGCTGAACACGTCGCGCGTGCCGCTCATGGGCATCAGACGCTCTTACACAGGCGGGCTCGCCGGCGGGCTGGTGCCGTTTCTCATCATCGACAGCATGCGCACGCGCGCGCTCGAGCGTGGCTTCAAGCAGGTCGAGCTGTCGTGGATTCTCGAAGATAACTTGCCCATGCGTCGCATCATCGAGGCGATGGGTGCGACGGCGTACAAGACATATCGCGTGTACGAAAAGCAGCTCGCGTGACCGGCGGACTGACAGCTCTGGTATTGGCGGGTACGCGTACCGGCGGTGATCCGCTTGCGACCTATGCAGGCGTCAGCCACAAGGCTCTGATCGAGATTGGCGGCCGCACGATGCTGGAGCGAGTGGTTGCGGCGCTTGCGGCAGCGCCGGTTGTCGAACGCATCGTCGTCGCGATCGAGCGGCCGGAGCTCGTCTCGGCGTTGCCGGCCGTTGGCAAACCCGTGAGCGCGATCGAGGCTGCTGCAGGTCCAAGTGCGTCGGTCGCGGCCGGTTTACAGGAGTGCCGTGCGCCGCTCCTCGTCACGACAGCCGATCATGCGCTGCTGATGGCGGAATGGATTGAGGAACTCGTGGCGAGTGCACCGGCTGGAGATATGGTCGTGGCGCTTGCGCGCCGCGAGGCAGTCACCGCCGCAGCACCTCACACGCAGCGCACCTATCTGCACTTCGCCGATGGCGATTACTCGGGCTGCAATCTGTTCTTGCTGCGTACAACCGAGGCCATGAGAGTCATCCAGCTGTGGCAAGAGATCGAGTCGTACCGCAAACGCCCGCTACGGATGCTGCGGCGGCTCGGCTGGAGCTACGCGCTACGTTATCGGCTGGGCTGGCTCACGCTCGATCAGGCGCTGCAGCGGCTGGGTGCGCTGGCAGGGGCGCGAGTGGTGTTCTGTACGGTGCGCGACGGACGAGCCGCCATTGACGTGGATAAACCCGCCGACCTGGAGCTCGTGCGCTCGATGCTCAGGTGACCGGCTGCGGCTTTGCCACCGGAGCCTGCTCCCACCCTTCGGCGATAGCGCGGCAGCGACTGAGATCGGCCGGAAAGTCCAGCTCGCCCCATTGCAAACCTTCAATCGATACGACGCGCACGTTTGTGCCTGAATTTGCCAGCCGATGGATCGCTGAGAGATACCAGAGACCCACGCCTTCCGGCGTGCGCATCGTGCGCTCGATTTCGTCGACGAAGGCGGCAGCGCCAGCGGGCTCGAATCGCAAAAAGCCAATGGACTCGCCCGTCACCGTCGACAGCGGCAATTTCTTGCCGATGGCGGTCAGACGATCGCCGCTGGTGCTGACCTTCATATCGTCGGCGTCGTATGAAGACTTGCGGTCGATGGTGACTGTGATCGGTGCGGCCGGCGCGCTCATGAGGCGGCGTGCGATGTCGGGCTCGAACAAGGTATCGCCGTTCAAGATGAGGGAAGGTCCGTTCAGCTCGCCGCGCACCATCCAGCAGCTCGCGAGATTGTCGGCGACCTTGTAAAACGGGTTGAACAGCGTGCGCACACGCATCTGGGGCGGGGTGATCTGCTCTAGCGCCCGCTCGACCAGCTCCGCGCGAAACCCGGTGACCACGACGGCTTCGCCGACTCCGGCCGCAGCCAGCCCGCGCAACTGCCACTCGAGCATGTTGCGACTGCCGAGAGCCAGCAGGCACTTGGGCATATTCTCGGTCAGCGGGAGCAGGCGGCTGCCTTGGCCGGCGCTCAGGATGATGGCCTTGTAGGCTGTGAGCTGGTTCACGGTTCGCTCGGGGATGCACGAAAAGGCGCGCATCTTACAGAGTTGCTGCTGGCGAGTTGGTCCCTCGCGCTTGCCGTCTGATTCCGAGAACATGAATCTGCCGTCGAGTGCCGAGCGGGCGCAGAGCCGTTCCTGCGCACCCGCATGCTCCCTTTGCGGCAGATGTGTGCACACCCGACTAGGGCTGCGAAAGCGCCGTCAAAATCGCAATTTTTGCCGCTCTCTCGCGCCTGATAGGAGTCCGATCGAGCGTCTCTTATTTAAGGCGGCGTCCGCCAAAACGCGCGGCAGCTTGGCGAAAAAGCGCCGGCCGGAGGCCTTGAGAGCCCTAGGTTAGAGGCCTCGTCGTTGCCCGAGGCCAACATTGCAATTGCGTTGCGGCGTCGCCAACATTAAATTTATCAGTACTTAAGCTAGGTAAGCTCGTATAAATAACCACCTCCGAAGAACCGGAGCGAACTTTGCATTGCCACGGGCGGCGCGGCGCGGGTACTTACGAAATTGGACGGCACCTTGCTGGTACACAACGAATCGACACCCACCGGTAGCGGGATTCTCCTGCGGCGCGCGGACTTCCCGACTCTCGCGGCAGCGCTCGACTACGCCGCCGAAGGTGCAACGGGCTTCAATTACTACGACGGTCGCGGCGAGCTGATCGCGGCCTTGCCGTACCGTGAGCTGCGCAACCGTGCCCGTGCCCTTGCCCGGCGGTTGCACACGTTCGAGCGGGGCAGCCGTATCGCGCTCGTGGCGCATACGCATCCTGATTTCGCGGTTGTGTTCTTTGCTTGCCAATACGCTGCACTGGTGCCTGTACCCTTGCCAGCGGCGATCCACCTCGGCGGTCGCGACGCGTACGTGCAGCACCTGCGCCAGATGATGCTGGACTGTCGTGCGGTGGCCGCCTTTGCACCGGGCGAGTTCGTCGATCTGCTGCACCAGGCTGCTGCGGACATGTCTTTAGCCATGGTCGGAACGATGGACGACTTCATGGCAATGCCAGATCGCGGCGAGTTGCCCGAGCCGCCCTCTGTGGATGAGCTTGCCTACCTGCAGTACACCTCCGGCAGCACCCGTTTTCCCCGCGGCACGATGATCACCGAATCAGCGGTGATGCATAACCTCGAACAGATCTTCAATCACGGCTTCCGCGTGAATGCCGAAGATCGGTTCTGTTCTTGGTTGCCGTACTACCATGACATGGGCCTCATCGGAATCGTGCTGGGTTGCGTCGCCACACAGCGCTCGGTCGATTTTCTGGGCTCGCGCGAGTTCGCCATGCGCCCACGTCTGTGGCTGAAGCTCATGTCGCAGAACCGGAGCACGATTTCGTTCAGCCCGCCGTTTGGCTACGCACTTTGCGCTCGCCGTGTGCGGTCCAGCGATACAGCGTCGCTCGATTTGTCCGCCTGGCGTGTGGCAGGGGTCGGCGCTGAGATGATTCATCCCGAATGGCTGGAAGCTTTTGCGAAGGCCCTGGCGCCGACTGGCTTCAAGTCCAGTGCCTTCCTGCCCTGCTACGGTATGGCTGAATGCGCGTTGGCGGTCAGCTTCTCCAAGCTGAATGCGGGCCCGCAGCTCGACTACGTCGATGGCGAGCAGCTAGCTCAGACGGGCGAGGCCGTACCGTTTACCGACGAGGGTGTCCGCCGCAAGGGCTTCGTGAATTGCGGCATGCCGCTGCCCGATTTCGAAGTGCAGGTGCGTGACGAAGCGGGCAATGTGCTTCCGGAGCGGTGCGTCGGGCACATTCACCTGCGCAGCCCAAGCGTGATGACCGGCTACTTCGCCAACCCCGAGGCAACCCGTCATGTGTTGTCCGATGATCGCTGGCTCGACACGGGCGATCTGGGCTACTTCGTCGACGGCTCGCTGTACCTCACCGGGCGCGCCAAGGATCTGATGATCATCAATGGCCGCAACATTTGGCCGCAGGACCTCGAGAGTCTGGCCGAGTTGCAGCCGGAAGTGCGCCCCACGGATGCGTCCGCCTTCTCCGTACCGGGCAGTGACGGCACGGAGTTGGCCGTGCTCGTGGTTCATTGCCGCGAGTTGGATCGCGCCGCTCTCACGTCCCTCGCGGATCGGCTGCATGAGGCGATTGCTGAAGAGTTCGGCATCCGCTGCCTGATCGAACTCGTGCCGCCGCACACCCTGCCTCGCACCTCCTCCGGCAAATTGTCGCGCAGCCTTGCCCGTAAGGACTTCCTCGAGCGGCACAGCGAAGAGAAGCTCAGCGAGTCTCCGCCGCGCCGTTATCTCATCAGCGACGGCAACGGACGCCGCCACGCTGCCTGAGCGCGGTGTATCGCAGAGCGACTGGCCTTTCCACCTGCGGGCGCTGCGCTGTGTAGGAATAGTTCGTACCGAGGCCCCCCTCTGCGATACTTCCTTGACCGGCTGCTCACCCCCTGCTCCACGCGGGGCGCTTGGGTTAGCCTTCGCACCCCCCGGGACGGAAACGAACGTCGATGACGAACGCAATCG
>CBJNAT010000015.1:0-14551 GCA_966434585.1 uncultured Gammaproteobacteria bacterium
GCATATCGTGCGGAGTAGATGCCCGGCGCGCCGTTGAGCGCATCGACCGCAATACCCGAGTCGTCAGCTATCGCGGGTAAACCCGACCTCTTTGCTGCGAATCGTGCTTTGAGCAGCGCGTTCTCGATGAACGTCACCGCGGTTTCTTCGGGGCTCTCGCGCGTGAATTGTGTGAGCGGCAAGACCTCGATGGCCGTGCCCGCAAACAGCTCCTGCAATTCGGTGCATTTGTGAGCGTTGTGTGTGGCGAGGACCACTTGCATGACGGCTCAGTCCGACGTGAGTGCCTGCATTTGCAAGGAGAGCAATTCACCGATCCCGGTGGCGGCCAGATTAAGTAACGTGTCGAGCTCATGCCGGCGGAATGCGTGGCCTTCCGCAGTGCCCTGTACTTCGACGAAGCCGCCGCCGTTGTTCATAACCACGTTCATGTCGGTTTCGGCGGACGAGTCCTCGGCGTAATCCAGATCGATGATCGGAATGCCCGACCAGATCCCAACCGAGATCGCGGCTACCTGGCCGTGGATCGGGTTGCTCTTCAGCAGGCCGCGCTTGAGAAGAGAATCCACGGCATCGACAAGTGCCACGTACGCACCGGTGATGGAGGCGGTGCGCGTACCTCCGTCCGCCTGGAGCACATCGCAATCGAGGGTAATCGTACGTTCGCCTAACGCTTTTTGATCGAGCACGGAGCGCAACGCGCGGCCGATGAGTCGTTGGATCTCCAACGTGCGACCACCCTGCTTCCCGCGTGCCGCTTCCCGCGGTGAGCGCGTGTGCGTGGAGCGCGGCAGCATGCCGTACTCGGCAGTCACCCACCCCTTACCTGTGTTCCGCAAGAACGGCGGCACACCATCTTCGACGGTGGCCGTACAGAGCACTTGCGTATCGCCGAATGCGATCAACACCGAACCCTCGGCGTGGCGCGTGAAACGGCGTTGGATGCGGACCGGACGCAACTGTTCCGGCAAGCGTCGACTCGGACGCTGCGGCGAACTCATATCAATTCCCCTGCCAGCGCAGAACGGCGGCGGTCGAGTTATCGCTGAACGGCGCGGCCGACTGCACCGCGCGCCGGCCGAGTGCTTCGAGCCAGGCACGCAGGTCCTCGTAGTCGGGGCGGAAGAACATACCGATATCCTGGTCACTTAAGTTGGCCCAGATGCCGTCGCTACAGAGCAGCAGCACGTCGCCGGGGTACAACCGTTGTCGAGGACCGATGGTCATCTCTGGGATCGCGGGATCGCCGCCCAGACAGCACTCGACGAAATTGCGCATGGGATGGGTGGCGACCTCCTCTTCAGTGATCTTGCCTTCCCGCAGCAGCAGTTCGACGTGGCTGTGATCGCGCGTACGCGTGACCACGCGGCCTTTGCGAATCAGATAAACGCGGCTGTCGCCGATATGTGCCCAGTACGCGCTACCTTCCTGCACCAAGCAGATCGCGATCGTCGCGCGCGGTCGGGAGTCCACGGACTGCCCGCTGCCCAAGCGCGCGACGTCGTCGTGCGCGCGGCTCAATGCGAGATGCAGAAAGCCAAGCGGATCCATCAATGGTGTCGTCGTTTGGGAGAACGACTTCAGCAGACTCTGCAACGCGGTGTCTGCTGCGCGACTGCCGTCCGAGTGGCCGCCCATCCCATCGATGACGATCATCAATGCGGCCTCGCCGCTCACCGCGACGCTGACGCGATCCTGATTGTCTTCCCGGTCGCCGACCAGGCTTAACTCTGCATGCTCGATCCGCAATTGCGGGCTCCGGGAAGAACGTTCATCGCTGTTACACTTGGCCGCGCTTTATAGCATCGCCGCGAAAGCCGCGTCAGCCCACCACTCACCCATGCTAGCTTACGTTCACCGCCACTCATGATTCGCAGCATGACAGGATTCGCCCGGCGTGAACGCCAGGGCGCATGGGGCGCGCTCATTTGCGAGCTGCGCACCGTCAATCACCGCTATCTCGAAATCTCTGCGCGACTACCCGAGGAATTGCGCGCACTGGATGGGGATCTTCGGCAGGTGATCGGCGCCTCGTTACGCCGCGGCAAGGTGGATGCGACGCTCACGTATAAGCCGGGCTCGGCCAATGCGCGCGAACTGCAGGTCGACAGCGCCGTCGTTCAAGCCCTCATCGAGCGCTTACGCGGCATTCAGCAGCAGATCGGTGATCCGCAACCGATCCATGCCATCGACGTGTTGCGGTGGCCAGGCGTGGTGAGGGAGGCCGAGCAGGACAATTCTCCCGTGCAGCAGGCTACCCTCGAGCTTGTCCGGGAAGCCCTGAAGGCCCTGAACGACATGCGGGCTCGGGAAGGCGAACGCATTCGCGAGATGTTGCTGCAGCGGTGTGCATCGATGCAGAGCCAAGTCGCTGCCGTCAAAGCTCGCCTTCCGGAAGTGTCCCAACGCCTGCGAGCCCGAGTGTTGGATCGCATTGCGCAACTCCAGGTGCAACCCGCAATGGATCGTCTCGAGCAAGAGCTCGCGATCCTGGCGCAAAAGATGGACGTGGACGAGGAGCTGGATCGCCTGGGCAGTCACCTCACAGAGATCGCCTCCATTCTCGATTCCAGCGAACCCGCAGGGCGGCGCCTCGACTTCCTCATGCAGGAACTGAACCGCGAAGCCAACACGCTATCCTCAAAATCGCAGGATGTAGAAACCACGCGCGCCGCCGTCGACATGAAAGTGATCATCGAGCAGATGCGCGAACAGATTCAGAACATCGAGTGACGTACGCGATGACTTGCCCACGCGGACGTCTCTTCGTCATCGCCGCGCCTTCCGGGGCGGGCAAGACCTCACTGGTGCGTGCGCTGATGCAGCGTGAGCCTTCGCTGCGCTTCTCGGTCTCCTACACGACACGTGAGCCGCGCCCTAACGAAAAACCCGATCAAGACTACTTCTTCGTTAGTAAGGAAGAGTTCCAGCGCCTGATCGCGCAGAACGCGTTCCTCGAGCATGCCAACGTGTTCGACAACTACTACGGTACCTCGCGTGCACAGGTGGACCGGTTGTTGAGCGAAGGCGCCAATGTCTTGTTGGAAATCGATTGGCAAGGCGCCCAGCAGGTCCGAACGGCGATGCCCGAATGCGAGTCGATCTTCATTCTTCCGCCCTCGCGCACCGAGCTGGAAGCTCGCTTGCGCAACCGCGCGACCGATAGCGACGAAGTCATTGCGCGGCGGCTGCGCGACTCGATCGCCGACATGTCTCATTGGAACGAATTCAGCTACGTGGTCGTCAACGACGACTTCGAACGCGCACTGCAGGATTTGCATCGTATCGTGCAGGGCGCCGGCCAGGATCTGCTCGCTGGCCGCCCTGAAATACAGCAGCTCGTAGAGCAGCTTCTGAACCGATAGAGGCCGATACATGAAGCACGTGTTCGTTTCGCTGTTCTTGTGTCTTGCTGTTGCTCAAAGCGCACACGCGGTGGATCGCACCATCAGTGTCACGGGTCAGGCGGAAGTCCGTGCGGAGCCGGACCGCGCGCTCGTGAGCCTCGGCATCGAGTCGCGCAAGCCCACGCTGCAGGAGGCGCGCGGCGACGTGGATAAGGGTGTCGACGCGGTCCTGAAACTGACGCGCGATCTCAAGATCGACCCGAAGTTCGTGCGGACCACACGTGTGCAAGTCCAGCCGGAGTACGACTGGCACAACGAAGGTCGCGATCGTCGCCTGCTCGGGTACTACGTCGCGCGTCAGGTAGAGGTGGAAGTGCGTCAGCTCGACCAGCTCGGGACGTTACTGGAACGTGCATTTGCGGCGGGCGTCAATCAAGTGGGTGACCCGCAGCTGGACTCGAGTCAGCGTCGCGAATTAGAGCGTCAGGCTTTGAGCAAGGCCGTCACCGATGCCCGTCTGAATGCAGAGGCTCTGGCGAAGGCTGCAGGGACCAAAGTCGGCACGCCGCGAACGATTTCGGCCTCCTCGGGTGTGATAGCACCGCCCATTCCCATGCCACGCGCGAAACTGATGGTCGCATCGGCGGAAGCGGGTGATGGCTCCCAGAGCTACCAGCGCGGTGAAATGACGTTCAATGCACAGGTGCAGGTCGAATACGATCTGGTGGCGGATGGTGCCGCGCCTTAGGACCAACGCATGCAATGGGTAAGAGCAGCGTGGGCGGTAATGTTGGCGTTGGCCGGCGCGGACGCTACTGCGATCGAAGCTCCAGCCAAATCTCAGCCAAGCCCTCCGCCCGCGGCTGCTACCCATGAACAAGCGATCGCGCTAAGCGACCCACAGGCGTTGCAGGCGCTGCGGGTACGCGCTGCGCATGGCCAGCGCCTGGCGAATCTCAAGATCGAGTCGAGTGTCATCGATGCGCTTGCAAGCGGTGATGTCGCGAAGGCGGTGGCTCTGCTGAGCGCGCGTGCCGAAACGAACGATCCCCCCAGCAACATTGCGCTCGTGCGGATACAGAACTGGTGCAGCCGGCTGCCGCCACGCGAGCGTCATCGCGATCTGAAGTTGCTGGAGCAGCTGCGCCAACAGCTCACGGAAGACGAAGTGACACGCCTGCAGAAGATCGTGGATCTGGAATTGAATTACGAAGCTGCGGCTCTGCAATCGTGCCAACGGGCGCAATTCGACTATCGGCTCATCGAGGCGCAATTGCGTGAGGCGGCGGATGCGGGCGAGCCCCTGAGCGTCACTGAACTGGCGCGCATCGAAACGCGTCCAGAACGCGTTGAAGCATTGCTGCAGCAGGCGGTCAGCAAGAACTACGCACCGGCCCAATATGCACTCGCCATGTCGCGGCTCGTCCGCGTGCAAAGGGGCGAACTGACGCAGAACGTCGGGACTATCCGCGTGCTCTTGAAGCAGGCAGGGCGAACGTTATCGCGCGCCAAGCTCGATCTGGCGAATTGCATGGCGACCGGCTGCGAAGGTCACCCTGGTGACGCCGACGGTGCGATGGTGTTCGGACTAGATGCAGCCCGGGATGGCGAGCGCGATGCGTTTGCATCCATCGCCCGCATGCCTTGGGCCGCACGACTGTCGATGGAGCAGCGCCTCGCTTGGCAGTACTTCGGTCAGCGGTTGAACGAAGCCGGTTGCTTTGGCGAGAACTACCTGCCGATGTTTGCGCTGCTGCGCGAGAACGTCATCGCGTATGAACGCGTAGTCGGGGCGGCTCAGGCGCAAGCCGCCAAGCTGGCGGATCAGTACTGGGCGGAATTTGCTTCGCGCGCACAGCGCGAACAGCACTGCTCGCCTAACTAACGGCCGATGCGGTCGACGAGCAACACGGTGCCGTCGACGCCGATGACCCTGACCTTGGATCCAGCGGGCAAGCTCGGGCCGCGGATGGACCACTCGCGATTACCCAGGCGCACGGTGCCACTGCCGCCCGAAAGCCCACGTTCGAGAACCACGACGTCGCCGATGTGACGTAAGCCCAAGCGATGGTCCGCCAATGGGCTATTCAGCTCCAACTGGCGCTCGCGGTACTGGCGCCAGAAGTACAGCCCAAAGACGCTTGCGGCGAACAGGACGAACCAGCTCATTGATAAGGGACACGACAAAGGATTCTGGTCAGCAGCTTAAAGCTGATGGCTGCGTGAAACGATGAAAGCGATCACAGCCCTCACTTGCTGCCTGGTTTATCGCTCCCGAAACTCAGGTGCTGACTGTATTGGACGTTGAGCACGTTGCCGGCAAATCCCTGAACACGCGGACTCACGAGATGCTTGCTGACGTAGAAATAGAGGGGTACGAGGGCGTGGTCGGCCAGCAAGAGGCGCTCGGCTGCTTCTAGTCTCGTACGGCGGTCCGTTATGTCGCTGCTGGTCGCCGCTTGCGTGAGCAATGCGTCGTACTCGGCGCGGCGATACCCAGTGAGGTTGACGCCAAAACTCGACTGCGCAAGCTGCAGGAAGGACCAGGCGTCGTTGTAGTCGGCAATCCAACTGGCGCGAAAGATCTGCACGTCGATCCCGGCGCTCACGGCTTGATTCAAGGCACGGGGTTCCTCCGCACGCAGGCGCGTACGGACACCGAGCGCTTCCTTCCACATGGCAGCAATCACGACGGCGAGCCGGTTGTGTAGATCGCCTGTGGGATATCGCAGCTCGATCTCGAGCGGATGCGCGGCGTCGTACCCAGCGACTCGATACAAGGCTCGCGCGCGCGCAACCCTTTCCTTGTGCGTGCCGACACAGCTCGATAAAGGCTGCGGCGTATGGTTCGCGATTCCCGGCGGCACCCAACTACACGCGGGTTGTTCGTGCGAGCGCGTCACCTGGCGAGTCAGTCGGTCGCGCTCGATCACGAGCGACAGCGCTTCGCGCAGCCCGGGGCGGTCTGCGAAGGGTGGGCTGCGGAGATTGAAGCCGTAGTAGTACACGCCGAGTTGCGGTGCGAGGTGCAGCTGGTCGCGCAACTGCGTCTCGATCCACTTCGTCTGCTGGCCGGGGATCGTATACGTGAGATCGAGCTCGCCCGCTCGGAAGCGACGCAGCTCCGTGTTCGGATCCTGCGTGTGCTCGAAGCGCACGACAGGAATGGCCACCGAAGCGCGATCCCAATAGTGCGGGTTGTGCTCGATCTGCACGTACGATCCCGTGCGCCACATCGCCAAGCGATACGCACCGTTCGAGATCGGGTCTTGGCCTGCGCCCGAGTCGTGCGTGGGGAAAGTAGCGGGATGTGCGAGCACGCCGAGCAAGTAGGGCGCCGGGTGCAGGAGTGCGAGTTCGACGGTGCGGTCGTCGCGCGCGATGGCTCCGAGCGCCTGTGCAGGCAGCTCGCCGCGAACGATTGCATTCGCGTTCGCGATAGGCGCGAGCATCTGCGCATAGGGAGCTGCCGTGCGCGGATCGACGAGCCGCTGCAAGCCCCGCACGAAATCGCGGGCGGTTACAGCATCGCCGCTCGACCACTTCAAGCCAGGCCGCAATTCGAAGCGGTAGCTCCGACCATCATCGCTGATGGTCCAGCGTTCTGCCGCCGCCGGCACCGGCGCCGCGTGCTCATCCAGGGCGGTGAGTCCCTCGTACAGATCGCGAAGGATGTTCAGCGACGAGTCCTGCCGCGCTTTTTGCGGATCGAGCGATTCAGGCTCGGGCCCATTGCCGCGCATCAGCACGTGCTCGCGCTGCAGTGGTGCTGAGGGGGCCGCCTCGTCCTCGCACGCACTCAGCACCGCAAACAGACTGAGCGCGAGCGCCGCGCGAATGACTCTCATCCAGTGCGTTGCGAGCGCAGATCGGCTCCGTGTCGCTTTAGGTGCACGAGGAGGAGCGAGATCGCAGCAGGTGTGACACCCGGAATACGGCTCGCTTGACCGACGCTCGTCGGTTTCACCTCACGCAGGCGCTGGCGAACTTCCGTCGACAGGCCTTGGACACTGCCATAGTCCAAGTCGGTCGGTAGGCGCGTGTCTTCGTGGCGACGGTGCCGTTCGATCTCTTGCGCCTGCCGGTCGATGTAACCCGCGTACTTGGCTTCCACTTCCAACTGCAGCTGCACCTGCTCGATCAAGCGTCGGTCCGCATCTTCGGCCTGCATCCAGGCTGGCGATCCCACAGTGCTCACAGCGCACAGCGCTTCATAACTGACTTCAGGGCGTCGCAGCAGCTCGAACGCGTGCGCTTCGCGATTCAGAGTCGAACCTAGCGCTGCAGCCGCGTCCGCATCCAGGTGATGAGGATGAACAACGCATTCGTCGAGTCGAGTGCGCTCGCCGGCCAGCAACTCGCATTTGCCTTGGAAAAATGCCCAGCGCTCGTCATCGATCAAGCCCAACTCGCGACCTCGTGGTGTTAGACGTAGATCCGCGTTGTCCTCCCGCAGCAGCAGGCGGTATTCGGCACGGCTCGTGAACATGCGATACGGCTCGCGCGTGCCACGCGTGATCAGATCGTCCACAAGCACGCCGAGATACGCTTCCTCGCGCTTTGGCCACCACGGCTCCAGCTCGCGTGCGGCGAGGCTCGCATTGATGCCCGCCAACAGGCCCTGCGCGGCGGCCTCTTCATAGCCGGTCGTGCCATTGATCTGGCCCGCGAAGAACAGGCCCTGAATGAACTTGGATTCGAGGGTGTGCTTGAGATCACGCGGATCGAAGTAGTCGTATTCGATCGCATAGCCTGGGCGTGTGATATGCGCTCGCTCGAAGCCCTTGATGGAGCGCACGAACTCGTACTGCACGTCGAATGGCAAACTCGTCGAGATGCCGTTCGGATAGATCTCGCGCGTGTTGAGTCCTTCGGGTTCGATGAAGATCTGATGCGAGTTCTTGTCCGCGAAGCGCACAACTTTGTCTTCAACCGAGGGACAGTAGCGCGGACCCACACCCTCGATCACACCCGTGAACATCGGCGAGCGATCGGTCGCCGCCCGAATGATGTCGTGCGTGCGTACGTTCGTTGCCGTGATGTAGCAGGGCAGCTGCTCGGGGTGGTGTTCGCGCCTGCCGAGAAACGAAAACACCGGGCGCGGTTCATCGCCGTGTTGAACAGCGAGCTGGCTGTAATCGATGGTGCTGCCGTCGAGTCGCGGCGGCGTGCCCGTCTTGAGCCGGCCGACGCGCAGCGGCAACTCGCGGAGCTTTGCAGCGAGTCGATTGGACGGCGGATCGCCTGCACGTCCACCTTGATAATTCGAAAGGCCGATGTGGATCTTGCCCGCGAGGAATGTGCCCACGGTCAACACGATGCAGCGCGCGTGGAATTCGATGCCGGACTGTGTGACGACGCCGCACGCACGATCGCCCTGGAGGATCAGGTCTGCGGCTTCCTGCTGAAAGAGAGTGAGATTCTCCTGTCGCTCGAGCAGGCTGCGTATCGCGCCCCGATACAGCACGCGATCGGCCTGGGCGCGCGTCGCACGTACCGCAGGACCTTTGCTCGCATTCAACGTGCGGAATTGAATGCCGGCACGATCGGCCGCCTGCGCCATCGCACCGCCCAACGCGTCGATCTCGCGGACCAGATGACCCTTGCCGATCCCACCGATCGCCGGATTGCAGCTCATCTGTCCCAAGGTCTCGATGCTGTGCGTCAGCAGCAGGGTGCGACTGCCCCGCCGTGCGGCAGCAAGGGCTGCTTCGGTACCGGCGTGACCGCCGCCCACGACAATGACCTCGAACGTTTCTGGAAATCTCATGGCAATGCGCTCCGGCGCGAATTCTAGGAGAACTCGCCGCCCTGCCGCAGGAGTTTGTCCGAAACCTCACTAGCCGCGCTGTGGCGGCGGACCAGGAACTTGGTCATGCTCTGCGCGGCTACTTTCCGATGCAGAAGCTCGCAAAGATGCGCCCGAGGAGATCATCGGAGGTGAACTCGCCCGTGATCTCGTTCAAGGCTTCCTGGGCGCGGCGCAACTCTTCCGCGACCAGCTCACCGGCACGATTCTCCCGCAGCTGACGCTCAGCTTCCTCGAGGCACATACCTGCCCGCGCAAGCGCCTCCAGGTGGCGACGTCGGGCGAGGAACACATCGCCGCCTTCGCTGCGCTGGCCCGCGACGTGTTTCAGATGAGCGCGAAGCGAATCCAGCCCCTCACGTGTGGTGGCCGACAGAGCAATCATGGGCCACTTTGGGTCGTGGAGCTTCGGGTGTGCCGTGTCGATTTTGTTGATGACCACGGTGACCGCACATGGCACACGCAACTCGTCAAGCTCGTGCGCGATTGCATCAGACAAGTTCTCGCGCGCCGCATCGACGACATAGAGCACGTGATCGGCATCTTCCAGCTCGCGACGCGCACGACGGATGCCTTCAGCCTCGACCACATCCGCTTCGTCGCGCAGCCCAGCGGTGTCGGCCAGCTGCACGATGAGACCCTCGAGATTGATCTGCTCACGTAAGACGTCACGGGTGGTGCCCGGAATGTTCGTGACGATGGCGGCATCGTACCCGGCGAGCGCGTTCATCAGACTCGACTTACCTGCGTTCGGCCGGCCAGCGATCACTACTCTCAAGCCGTTTCTGAGCAACGCGCCTTGCCGTGCGCGATGTGTGAGTGCCACAAGCTCCTGACGTACGGCTTGGAGCTGCGTACGCAAACCCGCATCGCTTAGAAAATCGACTTCCTCTTCCGGGAAATCGATCGCTGCTTCGACATACATGCGAGTGCGGATCACGCCTTCAACGACAGTGCCGACGGCTCGCGAGAACTCACCTTGGAGAGAGCGTTGCGCTGCGCGCGCCGCTTCGATCGAGCTGCTGTCGATCAGGTCAGCCACCGCTTCGGCTTGCGCAAGATCGAGCTTGTCATTTAGGAATGCACGGCGCGTGAACTCGCCCGGTTCGGCCAACCGCGCACCCAGCTCGATGGCGCGAGCGACGAGCACCTCGAGCACCACGGGGCTACCGTGCGCGTGCAGTTCGAGAACGTCTTCTCCCGTGTAGGAATTCGGTGCCGAGAAGAAGAGCGCCAGCCCAGTGTCGATCACCCCGTCCTGCGCATCCCTGAACGCTCGCACGCTGGCAGACCGAACTTCGACCGTGCCGCAGATACCCAGCGAAATCGCCGTTGCAGCACCACCGGACACACGCACGATGCCTACTCCGCCACGCCCAGGCGGCGTGGCGATGGCCACGATCGTGTCAGTGCGCACTCCGGTGTTCATTGAGCATGGTTTGCGCGCGCCGATTACGGCTTGGGCTTCGCCTCACGCGCCACGACGTGGTTGATCCGCCACTGTTGGGCGATCGACAACAGGGTGTTAGTGAACCAGTACAACACCAGACCTGCGGGAAACCACGCCATCATGACCGTCATGACGACCGGCATGAACTGAAATACCTTGGCCTGCATCGGGTCGGTGGTCGGGGTGGGAGTCAGCTTGAACTGCGCGTACATCGCCACTCCCATCAACAGCGGGAGGATGAAGAACGGGTCACGAGAGGAAAGATCCGAGATCCATGCGAAGAACGGCGCTTGTCGCATCTCCACGCTCTCGAGCAGCACCCAGTAGAACGCGAGGAACACCGGGATCTGAACGAGCATGGGCAAACAGCCGCCGAGCGGATTGATCTTCTCGCGCTTGTAGAGCTCCATCATCTGTCGGCCGAGCTGTTCGCGATCGTCCTTGTAGCGCTCCTGGATGGCTTTCATGCGCGGCGTGACGTTGCGCATCTTCGCCATCGAGCGATAGCCCGCCGCGGTCAGCGGATAGAAGATCAGCTTCAGAATGAAGGTGACCAGGATGATGGCCACACCCCAGTTCTTCACGAGCCCGTACACGATCTCGAGGAGCGAGAACAGCGGCTGCGCGATGATGGTGAGCTTGCCGTAATCAGCCGTGCGCTGGAGTTCGGGCCCCGTTTCGGTCAGTTGCTCCTGCAGCTTCGGACCCACAAACAGCTTCTCTTTGAGCGTTTGGGTAGTGCCAGGCGCGATGGTGTGAAGCGGGCTGACGTAGGAGAGAGCAAAGTCGTTGTTGGGTGTGACGTTCAGCTGGTATTGATACGGCTGGTTCGTAGCTGGAACAGCGGCAGCGACGAAGTGATGCTGCAACGCTGCCAACCATCCCCCAGTAATCTGGCTCGAGAACTGACGATCCTCATCGTCTTCGATGTCGAGCTTCCGATAGGCGTTGCCGTCGTAGATCGCAGGCCCCCGGTAAGCGTACGACTCGACGTTGAACATCGAGCGGCTGACGTGTTCGTAATGACGGAGCAGCTGGACGTATGAGGCCGCTTGCCAGGGCGCGTTGCTGGCGTTCTCCACCCGATATTCCAGATCGATGCGATAGCTACCTGGGTGGAAGGTGTAGGTCTTGGTGACTTTGACCCCATTGCCATCGGACCAGGTCAGCGGGATCTCCAGCTCTTTCGCACCACGTTCAAGCCTGTACTCGACTTTTTCGGCGGAGAACTGCGTCTGATGGGTGGGTTGAGACTGGCCTTCTGGGCCGCGCAAGCCGGAGCGTGCGACGTAGCTCGACGGGCCCGAGTTGTCGAACAGCCGCACAGGCTCGTTGGGTCTGTTCTTCTCTTTCGGATACAGCAATAGATCCGCGCGCACCAGATCGCCGCCACGCGTGCTGATTTGCAGGTCCAGAACATCGGTGACGACGCGAATCGTGGGTGCAGATGCAGCGGGTTGTGCAGCGCTCGGCGCGGTTGCGGGCGGCACTGCGGTGGATGCTGGTTTAGTTGTCTCCGCGGGCAGATTCGGCAGTGCATCGCGTTGGGACGCTGCGGGTGCCTGAGTTGCAACGGGCGCAGTCGTGCGCGTTGGCGGGTAGTCGCGTTGCCAGGCCGTGTAGTTGAGGAACAGGACGGCGGCCAAAGCGGCCCATATGACAACGCGTAGCGTATCGTTCGAGAGAGTCATCGCGGTACCGGTGTGCGTGCCTCAGGCACCGGGTTATATCCGCCCGGGTGCCACGGATGGCAGCGAAGAAGACGAAGGAGCGCCAGGAGACTGCCTTTCAGAGCACCATGGCGGGCGATCGCATCGTGCGCGTAGCACGAGCAGCTGGGATAGAAACGGCAGTTCGCGCCGAGCATCGGACTGATCCAGCGCTGATAGATCCGAATCAACGTGAGGAAGATCGGGCGCATGTCGCGGCAATGCGTCGCCAATGTTGCTCCAGGCTGTCTGTCATGTTCTCGTTCGTCGCATTGCGCGACGCCGAGCGTGCGTTGACGACGATATCGACCGGCGGCAGCTCGTGTTGGTGCGAACGGAAGGATTCCCGAATCAGGCGTTTAACGCGGTTGCGACGAACAGCGTTGCCCACCGTTTTCGCGGCGATCGACAATCCTAGGCGCGCAACCGAAGTGGGGTTGGCTCGCACGACGAGCGCGAAGAAGGTATCCGTCTGACGACGCCCGTCCTTATATACGCAATCGAAATCGGATTTGCAGCGCAGCCGTTGCGCAGGCGTAAATTGCAGTGTGGCGGCGGGCAAAACCAGGTTGAGCAGCGACGCTCAAACCGCGAGTCGCTTGCGACCTTTGGCACGCCGGCGGGACAGCACGAGGCGGCCGCCCTTCGTAGCCATGCGTGCGCGAAAACCATGCGTGCGCTTGCGGTGCAGATTGCTCGGTTGATACGTGCGCTTCATGGGAAACCTCGTGGCAAAAGCCCGCAAGCCGATGAGAAACAAGGCCAGAAGGGCTGCAAAGAAAGGGGCGTGAGGGTACGCAGCGACCTTTGGAGTGTCAAGCAAACAGCGACGAGCCCACATGAGGTGCACCAAGGAGTGTCAGTCGATTTCGTGGCGGAAAATGCCGCGTTCGGGCTGTGGATAACGCTGTCCGCCGCGGTATAGACTCACCTCTTCTTCGCGCCGGGCTCGGCGCATCAACCAACTAGTCGACCTCGAGGGCGAACCGTGCAGGGCTCGTTGTGGAACCGCTGTCTGCGTGAGTTGGAAGCGGAGCTGCCCGAGCAGCAGTTCAACATGTGGATTCGCCCCCTGCAGGCGGTCGAGCAGCAGGACCGCTTGCAACTGCTGGCTCCGAACCGGTTCGTGGTGGACTGGATCAATTCAAACGTCCTGGGCCGCATCGCCGAGCTCACGCGAACGTTCGATCCACAACGACCCACCACAGTGAGTCTGGAAATCGGATCACGACCCACGGCCATCAGCGGTGCTGCGGTTACATCTGCGCCGCCGACGTCTTCAATGGCCGCAAAGGAACTCTCGGCATCGCTGGGCAGCCGGCTGAATCCGGAGTTCACGTTCGCGAATTTCGTCGAGGGCAAAAGCAACCAGTTGGCACGCGCAGCCGCACACCAGGTGTCCGAGAATCCTGGTCGGGCGTACAACCCCCTTTTCATCTATGGGGGTGTTGGACTCGGCAAGACACACCTCATGCACGCCGTTGGCAACATGATCCGCAGCCGTAACGAGCGAGCGCGTATTGCATACGTGCATTCGGAGCGGTTTGTCGGGGACATGGTGAAGGCTTTGCAGCACAACACCATCAGCGAGTTCAAGACCGCTTATCGGACGCTGGACGCGCTCTTGATCGACGATATCCAGTTCTTCGCCGGCAAAGATCGATCGCAAGAGGAGTTCTTCCACACCTTCAACGCATTGTTTGAAGGCCAACAGCAAATCATTCTGTCGTGCGATCGGTATCCGAAGGAAGTGGAGGGTCTCGAAGAGCGGTTGAAATCGCGGTTCGGCTGGGGACTCACGGTTGCGATCGAGCCACCGGAGCTCGAGACGTGTGTGGCCATTTTGATGAGCAAGGCTGTGCAAACTCATGTCGAGCTGCCGGAGGAAGTCGCGTTCTTCATCGCCAAGCGGATCCGCTCGAACGTGCGTGAACTAGAAGGCGCGCTGCGTCGGGTCGTTGCCAACTCTCAGTTCACCGGGAGACCCATTACGCTCGAGTTTGCGAAAGAAGCTCTGCGCGACCTGCTTGCCCTGCAGGATCGCATGGTCACCATCGAGAATATTCAGAAGACGGTGGCGGAGTACTACAAGATTCGTGTAGCCGAGCTGTTGTCAAAGCGGCGCAGCCGATCCATTGCTCGTCCGCGACAGATGGCGATGGCCTTGGCCAAGGAACTGACGAGCCACAGCTTGCCTGAGATCGGCGATGCATTCGGCGGGCGAGACCACACAACA
>CBJNAT010000016.1:0-13418 GCA_966434585.1 uncultured Gammaproteobacteria bacterium
TCCGTCGGCCGCTCGATCCATAGTTTCTCGCCGCACAGATCCGCGCCATTTAGCGAGCGGTCGATGTGCATCGCCCGACAGAGCAGGCCAGGACCCCAGGTCTTCTCGACGCCTTCCAGCGGTTCGAGTGCGCGGATCAGAACGGCGTGCGGAATGCCTTGAGCATTCGTTACCACGTTCAGACAGTCCCACATGCCGTAGATCAGGTAGATATATGCGTGTCCAGGTGGACCGAACATCACCTCGGTGCGCGCCGTTCGACCGCGAGCGGAATGGGCGGCGAGGTCCTCGGGGCCTTGGTAGGCCTCCGTCTCGACGATCCGACCCGCTAGTCGCCGACCCCCATACATATATATGAGTACGGTCCCGATCAGCTCGTGGGCCACCGTCAGGGTGTCGCGGGCATAGAAGGCCCGCCGGAGCTTAGTAGGCGCCGTCACTGGCGGCCTGGAGCCGGGCTTGAACTTTCCTGATCTTGCCGTCTCGCCACACGGATAAGGTGACAACTTCGCCGATCTTGTGGTCATCAAGGACGGCAAACAGCTGGCCCGCGCTCTCGATCGCACGCCCCTCGACTTCGGTAATCACGTCTCCCGGGATGATCGAGCGGTCGGGTGTCAGCTCGGCGCCGCGCAGCCCGGCTTGGTCGGCCGCCGAGTTGCGCATCACGCGCAGCACAGCCACGCCCCGCACGCCCAACTGGCGAGTGATCATTCGATTTAGCGTGTCGTCCACCTGAATACCGAGGCCCGCCTGGACGTACCGACCATTGGCGATGAGCTGAGGAACGACGCGGTTAACCGTGTCGACCGGGATGGCGAACCCGACGCCGGCGCTCGCACCGGACGGACTGTAGATGGCGGTGTTGATGCCGATCAGCCGCCCGGCGCTGTCGAGCAGCGGCCCTCCCGAATTGCCCGGGTTGATGGCGGCATCCGTCTGGACGAGATGCTGGATCGTGCGGCCATCGTCGGCGGTCAGGGAGCGGTCTAGCGCAGAAACGATGCCTGTCGTGAGCGTCCAGTCCAAACCGAAGGGATTGCCGATCGCGAACACTTTCTGACCGACCTTGAGGTCCGCGCTCGTGCCGATGGGGACGGGCGAAGGCAGGTTGAAGGGCACTCGGATCTGCAACACGGCCAAGTCATGCGCAGGGCTGACGCCCACGAGCCCCGCCGGATAGTCCCGTCCATCGTTCAGCCGCACGCTCGCATCCGAAGCCCCCGCGATCACGTGCAGGTTCGTCACGACGTGCCCCCGATCGTCCCAGATGAAGCCGGAGCCTGTGCCGCTCGGCACGCTCTGCACATTGCGGGTCCAGAAGTCCACGACTCGCTCGCGAGTCGAGATGAACACCACTGAGCCGCGGGACTGCTCGAAGATCTCGATGTTCGTGCGCTCGTCGGCCGCCAAATCGCCGCGGGCCAGCACGGCGCGAACTTCAGCAGGTTGAGCGCGTTCGAAACGCCAGCGCAGATCGGGCAGCCAGTACCAGACAGCCAAGCCGACGAGCAGCGCGGCGAGGATCCACTGAGTCCGAGTGAAGCCTTGTTGGGACATGGAGATGGGGGGACGTGGAGGGCGTGAATATTGGGGGCAAGCGTAGCGGCTGTTCGCCCACACGCCCACACGCCCACACCTCTCGTTTCAAAACACCCCGAAACTTAATCCCGCAGCCATCGTCTGCCCAAGCTCACGGCAGCGCTCACGAGCGACATCGTCGATATCACCCACCACGATGAGCGGCTCGGCGATCGCACGCCAGCGATAACCCGTGACGATCCGATCGATGGCGCGGGCGGTGCCCGTTCCATCGTTGCCCGCACTGATGAACAGAGCGTACGGCAGGCCCTCCGTCCGGCCTTGTGCGGGATAAAACGTCCGGTCAAAGAAATCTTTAACTGCGCCCGACATATAACCGAAATGCTCAGGCGTACCGATCAGTAAACCTTGACACCACAAGAGATCGTCGAGGTCGGCCGAGAGCGCTGGCAGGACACGTAGCTCCACCGGCTCGCCGAAGCGCTCGATTCCCTCGCGCACCGTATCCACCAATGCATACGTGCGCCCGCCGGCGTGGCCTCCGTGAATCATCAGCAGGTGGGGCACCGCACCCATCAGGTGGTCTCGGTGAGGAGTCGCAGCAAAGGCCAACGATCGGTGTACGGTGCGTAAAGATCGGACAGCGACATGAAACCTTGGCTTGCAGCAGTAAATTGAATCCGCACTCTGCCACACACCCGGAACATGCAATGAGCGGAAGAACAGCGACCGCGCCCGTAGCCGTGCTGATGAGCGCACTCGCGTTGCTGCTCAACGCCGGATGCAAACGGGCGGAGACACCCGACACTGGTGAAAGTGCGACGCAACCGTCCAGCACCATTCCCGCCGCTGCACTCACGGCCAGCAGGCAAGTGACCGGCGAGGTCCTTCGGCAGCACATCGCGACGTTGTCAGCAGACGAGTTCGAGGGTCGCGCACCCGCAACTGCAGGCGATGAGCGCACACGTGCGTACTTGGTCGAGCAGATGAACACACTCGGCCTGCGGCCGGGTGGCTCGGATGGAAGTTGGCAGCAGCCGTTCGATGTCATCGGCATCACTGCAAAGATGCCGTCGCAATGGAGATTTCGACGCGGCGGCCAGACGCTCAGCTTCAAGTGGTGGGACCAGTACATCGCAGCGAGCGGCGTGCAGAGCGAACGCGGCTTCATCAAGAACACCGAGGTCGTGTTCGTGGGCTACGGCATTCAGGCGCCCGAATATGAGTGGGATGACTTCAAAGGTCAGGACCTCAAAGGCAAAGTGCTGTTGATGCTCAACAGCGATCCGGACTGGGATCCGCAGCTGTTCGCCGGCAGCACACGTCTCTATTACGGGCGCTGGGTCTACAAGTATGAAAGTGCGGCACGGCAAGGCGCTGCCGGCGCCATCATCATTCACACGACGCCATCGGCCGGCTATCCCTTCCAAGTCGTGCAGACGTCGTGGAGCGGCGAACAGGTCGAGTTGCCTGCGGCGCGCGAACCGCGCGTGCAGCTGAAAGGCTGGGTGACGGAAGATGCAGCACGTCAGCTCGTGAAGCTCGGAGGTCAAGATCTCGATCGATTGATTCAGTTCGCCCGCAGTCGCGACTTCAAACCGGTGCCGCTCGGCGTGACGACCTCGATCGACTTCACGAACTCGCTCAAGCGCAGTCAGACCGCAAACGTCTATGGTGTGTTACCCGGCAGCGATCCGCAGCTCGAGGATGAGTACGTCATCTACACGGCGCACCACGATCACCTCGGCGTCGGCGAACCAGACGCGAGTGGCGACAAGGTTTACAACGGCGCGCGCGACAATGCCGCGGGGGTGGCGCAAGTATTGGCGATCGCCAAGCAATTCAAATCTCTGCCTAAGCCGCCGCGCCGTTCTGTGATGTTCCTGTTCGTCGCGGCCGAAGAACAGGGTCTCTTGGGTTCGCAGTATTTCGCGCAACATCCCACGATGCCGCCCGGCAAGATGGCGGCCAACATCAACTACGACGGCGGCAACAACTTCGGTCGCGCGAAAGACGTGATCTTCATCGGCAAAGGCAAGTCGACGCTCGATGATGTAGTGGCGAAGTTTGCGGCGGAACAAGGACGCGTCGTCCACGGCGATCAGATGCCGGATCGCGGCTTTTTCTATCGGTCCGATCAATTCAATTTCGCAAAGATCGGTGTGCCTGCGTTCTACCAGGACGAAGGTGTTCAGATCATTGGCAAGCCGGAAGGCTGGGGTCAGCAGCAGAAAGAGGCATTCGAAGCGAAGCAGTATCACCAGCCGAGCGATGAGCTCGATGCGAGCTGGGACTTCGCCGGCATGGTCGAAGACGCGCAGCTGGGTTTCTACGTTGGCCTGGACGTGGCCAATGCCGAACAGATGCCGACGTGGCATGCAGGCGATGAGTTCGAGGCGGCGAGGAAGAAGGCGTTGGCAGAAATGAAATGAGCTCCCGTTCGTCAACGTAGGTTCCGGTTACCTCCGTTCGTCTCATCCCATCGCCGACTGCGTCCGCCACCAACCACGCACATGGCCCTCGCGGCCGAGTAGCAGCAACAAAGCAATCACGAGCGGCACGAACTCGAAGATGAAGCGATACGCGAGCATTGCGCCGATCAACTTGCCGGGCGGCACGTGCGGCAACATCACAAGCATGGACGCTTCGAGCACGCCGATGCCTGCGGGTACATGGCTCGCCTGCGCGAGCAACAGCGCGAGCATGTATGCCCCGATGAACTGCAGCCACCAGTACTGCAGCTCCTCCGGCATGCACAGGAACAGCACGCTCGCGATGAGCATCGTCGAGGCTGCACCGAAAACGATTTGGATGATCGTGAGCCGCGCTCCCGGCAATGGAAACTCGAACGAGCCCAAGCGCAGGGGCTCCGTTCGATAGTGGTTCAGCAGCACATAGCCGATGATGGCGAGCGTCGCGGCCACGCCTGCAGTGCTCGCCACGGCGCGAGGCACGTGCAGCAACTGTGCGACCACGCGGGGTTCGAACAGCAACGCCGTCGTGATCGCGGTCGTGATGCCGAGCACGTACGGCAACGTGGTCAAGAGCACCGTGCCGGCGATGGCGCGATTGGACAAACCTATGGCCGAATACAGGCGATAGCGCAGCGCTCCGCCACTGACCGCTGCAAGTCCCACCATGTGCCCGATGGGATTGGCGATCCACGCCGTGAAGAAACTGTAGATGGACCTGCGCCGGCCCGACGCGCGCTGCACGGCGAAGCCTTCATAGATGCCGACCAGCGCGTACGACAGAAAGCAGCTGAGCGCGGCCAGCGCGATCGCGCGCGGTGTCAGTCCGCGCACCTGCGCCCAGACTTGGTCCGAATCGATGTCCTGCAGACGCTGCCAAATGATGTATGCCGCACCGCCCGCGAGAGCCGACCACAAGAACGGGCTTAGGCTGCGAAAGAAAAGTCCATAGCGCTTGACAGTCATCGAGGAGGAACTCACAAGCGGGGCGGCAAGTTCGCTCATGGTGCTGTCGAAAACACGTCGAGCCGCATTTTTTCCCGGCGCGCTCCCAACAGGTTTCGATGCTGCTGTGAGAACTGGACAGGATTGACAGGATTAACAGGATTGTCGGGATATCCAGAACGCAGAGCCGCATGCCTCATGGTGCTGTTCTCATCTGACCATCCTGTTAATCCCGTTAATCCTGTCCAAGTCTTTGCCTCTATGCACGGCGAGTTGTCGTCACAGGCGTTGGCGGCCGATGACGTCTGCCGTTCGCGATTCAGTCGAAGTCGGTGGGCAGCGACCGTTGGCGATGGTGCTGGAGCATCCGCTCGATCTGCTTCGCCGTGGTGCGCCCTGTAGAAAGTTCGGGCAGGGAGTTCACTGCAAAGAAATCGACACCATCGGTTTCGCTGCTAACTCTTGGTGCGCCGCCGGTGATGTCGCAGATGAAGAACGTCTTCCACGCGTGAAATAGGTAGTAAGGATGACCTTGCTTGTTGCGGTCGTAGACGGCGGCTACTTTGACGGCGCGAGCGGTAAAGCCTGACTCCTGCTCGATCTCCTTCTCGACCGCCCACGACGGGCTGTCGTTCACATCCGCCCAGCCGCCCGGCAATGTCCACTTGCCGTCGAGTCGTTCGCGCACGAGCAATACGCGTTCGTCCTCAAGAAAGCAGGCGCCGCGTACGTCCATCTTCGGCGTGATATAGCCGTCGTCGGCCTGCCATTGCTCAAGCAGTTCGCCGGGGCTCACGCCTGTGCCGCGCGCGAGCAGCTCCGAGGCGATTTGCGCGATCTCCTGATAACGCTCGCGGTCGTACTGATCCTTGCAGAAGTGCAGCCCGGTTTGCGCAAGGGCAAGCAGTCGGCGGGCGTGATGCAGAGTAGAGCTCATTAGGCTGTATGCTGTAGGCTGTAGCCAGAAAAGAATGCTTCCGCTTTTCCGACCTACAGCCTACAGCCTACAGCCCACAGTCTCTATGTCTCTCGCCGTACGCCTCACCCATGTTTGCCTGCACTACGGCCGCGTGCAGGCGCTCGATGGCCTGAACCTCGAAGCGCGGGCCGGCGAGATCTACGGCTTTCTCGGTCGTCACGGCGCCGGCACGACGCCGAAACTGCGCGTCCTCATGGGCATCGTCGCTGCCGACAGCGGCGAGATCGAAGTGTTTGGCGAGCGCGTCAAGCGCATCCCGATCGCATTGAAGCGCCGCATAGGCTACGTCTCGCAGGAGCAGACGTTCTACCCGTGGATGACGGCGACACAGCTCGGTCGATTCGTGGCAGCGTTCTATCCGACCTGGGATGCACAGGAGTTTGCTCGCCTGCTCGACTTGCTCGATGTGCCCGCGAACCAGCGAAGCGCGACGTTGAGCGGCGGCACGCGGGCGAAGCTCGCATTGGCGCTTGCGCTCGCACCGCGCCCGGACTTGTTGCTGCTCGATGAGCCCACCACGGGTCTCGATCCTGTCGCACGGCGCGAGTTCAATGATCTCGTCGTCTCGCAAGTGGCCGAGCGCGGCACGACGACCCTCTTTTCCTCGCATCTCGTCGATGAAGTCGAAAGCGTGGCCACGCGTGTGGGCATCGTGCAGGCCGGGCGTATGCGGATCGAAGGCCAGGTGAGCGATCTCTTGCGCCGCGTGCGCCGCATTGTGGGTGTGCCGCCAGAAGAGTGGCCGAATGACTTCGTGCAGGTTAGGGGTGAGGTCGCGCAGGCGAATGAAACCGCCTGGTCCTCTGCTGTCTGGCCTGAGAGTGTGCGTATCGAATCTCTGTCGCTCGAGGAGATTTTCCTAGCGTTCGCGCGCACGGATCGCCCGCTCACGGCTGCAGCATGAAACTTGCGCTGGTCCGCAAGGAGCTGCGCGAACACGGCCTCGTCGTCGCCATCGCGGTTGCGTTCTCCGCAGCAGGACTCACTGGACTGATCTTGCAATCATCGCGTTGGGGCGGCCGATTCACCGGCTTCGTGCAGTACACGCTGATCTTCGGGCCGATGCTCGTACTTATCCTCTCGAACCGGCTGTTCGTGCGCGAGTACGGTGGGCGGACGCAATTGTTCCTCGAAACGCTTCCCATCACTCGCGCGCATGTGTTCGTGACGAAGTGGCTGCTCGGTGCCGGCGTCGTGACGTTCGCCACCGCTGCGAGTTGGTATGCGACGCTCTGGTGGCTGCGCAGACACGAAGTGCTCGCGCTGCCCGAAGCGTCCATACCGCTCGTCGCGGCGCTCGTAGTGATGTTGGCCTTGTGGTCGTTTGCGGCGATGAGCGCCATGTTGGGCCGCTATCGTTATCTGGCCTGGGTGCTCGTCGTCTTCTTGTTCCTCGTCGCGACCAACTATGCCGGCATGCCCATGGGCGATCTGCCGCTCTTGCGCTTGACGGGTCAGGGCGTCGCGATGGCGATCGTGTGGCCCGCACCGCTCGCCTTCGTGCAAGCGGCAATCATCACCGTGGTCTGTGGGTTTGCGGCGAGTGCGCTGGCGCTGCATGGCTCGGGCGCTATGGCCATGACGCTTGCACAGCGAATGACACCGCGTGAGCGCGCCTTCATCTTCGTCGGGCTGTTGATTGCGATCGGCGTCAGCATGAGCGTGCAACCGAAAGTCGAGCCACCGCCGTTCGAGCTACAGAACGTGGAACCCATGACCGGTAAGCACACGCGTGCGAGTGTGCTGCCGACGGTCGATATGGCGCCGTCGGATGCGGATGCGCTCGCACGAGTGGTGATCGACGATGTCGATAGCCTCGTCGACGCACTCGGTATCGACGTGCAGCCACTCGTGTACATCCAGCCTCAGCAGGGGCTCGATCCCATGGTCATGCGACGCGCATGGCTCGATGGCGCCGAAGGCATCGTCTTGAAAGTGTCACCGGATGCACCGAGCGATCTCTTGCGCGAGCTCGTGGTGCATTCGCTGTTGTCCGACGCGACACTCGGGCGCGCTGAAAAGGAATCGCGCCACGTCCTGCTCGATGGGCTGTCCGCCTATTGGGTGCTGCGTGACGATTCAACGGCGCAGGCGCATTGGTGGTTGCGGGCAGCTTCGGTCGATACGCCGATCACCGCCTCCACCTTGCGGCGGTGGTCGCATACGAGCGAACACGTGAGCGAATGCGTGTCCCAGGCGCTGGCGTTTGCCGCTATGGATACGCTCGCTGCTGAGCTCGGTCCAGACCGCCTGATCGCGCTCATGCGCGAGTTGTTCAAGGAACCGTACGACGATGTGCGCGTGCTTTTCGCGCGGAGTGCGGATGCGTGGTTGTCGAGGGCGGGTGTCGACTGGAGCGATTGGGCGAAGCGCACGAACGAAGCGATTGCGCAGGCGCGCGCTCGCGAGGCAGAAGTGCTTGCAGAGCGTCCGCACATCGAGGCTCGAGTTACGCAACAGCGCACGCCCGAGCGGGGTATCACGATCGAGGCGCACGTCACGGGCACGCCGGCGTATTGGGTTCTGCATAGCGAGCTCGGGCCGTGGACGGCCGACGTCATCGAGCCCGCGCGCTTCGATGCTCATGAGCCGCATGTCGTTTTGCCGCTCTCACCGAGCAGCGGCACGCGATTGTTCACAGCCATTGAAACCGACGATCCCGTGCTCGGCTGTCCTGTGCGCGTATTCGCACAGCGACTGGACGTGAAATGATCGTTGCGCTCATCCATAAAGAGCTGCGTGAGCTGAAGCCTTGGGGCGTGTTGAGCATCGCGGCGGGATTGCTCGCGGTCGTGCCGAACCTCTTGATGCCCGTGGACATGCTGCCGCTCGGCAGCACGTTTACCGCACTGAACGACACAAACGCATTTCTGTTCTGGCTCATGGCGTTTGCCATCGGCTCCGGTCTCACCACTCGCGAAGAGACGGACGGCACGCTAGCGTTTCTCGATGGCTTGCCTCTGACCCGTACCCGAGTCTTCCTCGTGAAGAGCGTCGTCATCTTTCTGCTCGTGCTGCTGGCACCGTTCGTGCGCTTCGTCAGCACGATGGGTTTTCATCTCTTGTCCAGAGGGTCGCTCGATCACGATCTGCACGTGCCGTTACTGCTACAAGGGTTCGGTCTGCAGGCGCTCGTTATCGCGCATGGCGTGTTCCTGGGCGCAGCGCTCGGGCGATTGCGGGCGATCACCTGGCTTGCGCTGGCTGCGCTCGCCACGGGGCTCGTATTGTTGATGCAACGGTATCCCCGTGCGGCTGTGCTGAACCCGTTGAGTGTGCTCGGCGCGGAGTTGACGCCGTCACGGCTCGCGGTCGATGGGGAAGCGCTGTGGATCCATGTCAGTGTGACCGCCGTTGCTTTCCTGCTTGCATGGCTCGCGTTCGTGCGCATCGGTCGCGCACGCAAGTCGCGCCCGACATCACGTCCCATCACCGGCGCGCTGACAATGGTTGCGACCGTGGTCGTGGTACTCGTTGCGGGCGCTGTTTGGTGGCGCACACGCATGACGACGGGCGGAGACGACTTTGCCTTCCGCGGAGTGACTGAACCCTACTTTGCGCCGAGTGCGCCGGCGCAGACGCAAACACGACACTACCAAATCTCGTATCCGGCGGAGGAATCGCAAGCTGCTTTGCAGATGGCTGCGCAGGCGGATGCGATCTTCGAGCGAGTGCACGAGCTGCTGCATGTGCCTCTCGGCGCACCTATCGACGTCGATGCTTCGGGTTCGAACCCGAACACCGAAGGCACCGCTTACCTCGGGCGCATTCGTGTGCGGCTCGGCAGCGACATTCGTATCGTCCTTGCGCACGAGACCACGCATGTCGTCGCGCAGCGCTTGGCTGGCGGCGAGCGCGATTGGTTGTGGGAGAATGCCTCGGTGTTGAACGAGGGTCTTGCAACCTGGGTGCATTACCATTTCGCCGCGCAGTCACATGAGCGCGAGCAAGGCATGCTGGTGCTAGCCGCATTGCAGACGCGACGGGAACTATTTGTGGACGAGCTGACCGATCCAGATCGTTTGGCAGCAACACGTGACGACAACTTGAAATATCCCGCGGGCGAAGCGCTCGTTGCGGCGATGGTGCGGCTGTACGGCTCGGAAGCGCTGCCGAAACTGCTCCGCGCATTTGCCGATCCGCGCTTGCCAAGCGACTTGCAGGGCATGGAACTCTGGCGTTCGACTTTTCAGCTTGCGGGTATGAATTTCGGTCTGGTCGTCGATGAGTTCTATCGCGAAGTTTCGAGTTATGCCGAGCAACATGCAACGCGGATTGCCGCGCTACCGCGTCCCCGCGTGCGGCTCGTGAGGGAAGGCAATCGCGTCGGCGTGCAGGCGCTCATCGATCGCGATCTGGGCGACGCGGGCCCGATCGTGCAGTTACGCTTCCGACCCGCGCTGGACAGCAGCATCGAAGAACTCGACACCGAGAACGCGCTCTTCGGTCAACCTGTGTGGCGGCATCCATCGCAGATTGCAGGCGGTCGTGTGTGCGTACAGGCCGGCCTCACCGGCTTTGCCAAGCAAGTGCTCTATGAGCCTTGGATTTGCATGCCGGTTCGGGATGCCGCGCCCTGGCAAGCTCAAATGACTGGTGATCGGTGACTGGTGGCTCGTCAGAGTTGTGGCCAGCCTTCTTGCCAGTCACCAGTCACCAGTCACCAGTCACAAGAGATACATGTTCGAAGCTTTCCTGATCTCAACCGGTGTGGTGGCGTTGGCCGAAGTCGGCGACAAGACGCAGTTGCTAGCCCTGGTGCTCGCGGCTCGTTTTCGCGCACCTGTACCGATCAGCCTCGGGATTCTAGTCGCCACACTTCTCAATCACGCGGTCGCCGGTGCGATGGGCGCCTGGCTTGCAAGCATCGTCAGCCCGCGAGTCTTGCGATGGATTCTCGGAGCATCGTTCATCGCGATGGCTGTATGGATGTTGATCCCTGACAAGCTGGAGGAAGAGCGGCGCAGCGAGCCGCGCTTCGGCGTATTCGGGACGACGCTGATGGCCTTCTTTCTACTCGAGATCGGCGACAAGACGCAGATCGCGACCGTCGCACTCGCGGCGAAATACGCCTCGCTCACGGCTGTGGTGGCGGGCACGACACTTGGGATGATGGTTGCGAATGTGCCGGCTGTGCTGCTGGGCGAAGTGGCTGCCCGCAAACTCAACATGAAGATCGTGCACTCGATCGCGGCGGTGATTTTCTTGTTGCTGGGTTTGGTAGTGCTATTTGGAGAGGTGGGTTGAGGGCGACTGGCTTGCTGGCTACCGGTTAGCTGGCCAGAGGGTCACGTTCTGGCCAGCAAGCCAGCCGCCGTTTCTCAGCCTCTCAACGCCACCGCCCACGCCACTCCGACCAGCAGCACGGCGATGCTTCCCAACGCGATCTGCAGCTTGGCATTCTGAAATCTTCGCGTATTGATGCGAGCGTAGCCGATCCCAAAGGCGATGCCGGAGGCGAAACCGGTGAGATGCGCAAGCACATCGGTGTTTTCGCCGCCGCTACCCAGCATCGCGAGTACGCCAGCCGCCGCGAGTAGCGGCGCCGTACGTTGTGCCCAGCGCATGCGTGGGTTCGCCCTCTGTCGCCATGCGTACGCAGCCACCATGCCCAGCGTAGCGAACACTGCGCCGGATGCGCCGATCGTTTCATGTGTGTTCGGCATCAGCAGCCCATCGACGATGCCGCCGAGTGCGCCGGCGCTCAAAATGCTCGCCCAAGCGACACCGGGGCCGAAGAGCTGTCCTGCGAAGTAGCCGAAGACACCGCCGATGAGCATGTTGCCAATCAGATGTCCGAGATCGGCGTGGAGCGTGAGCGAGGTGATCACGCGCCACCACTCGTGTGTGTGTGCGATTGTGCCGGTGAGCGCGCCTAGATCGACCCAATCGGCCCTGAATGTGCGTTCGCCGGCGAGGTAGCCAACGGCCATCAGCACTAGGACATATAGCGCGGTGCCGAGCCAGGCATTCGGATGGGTGAAGAGCGGTGCGGGTGGCAGCTCCACCACGCGATTCTCCGCCTCGTAGCGTTCGAGTTGGATGCGCGCGGCCTCCGCTCGATCCGCGGGTACGAGCAGCACATAGCGATCCTCAGCCGGCAGGATTTCGGATTCGATGCCCACCGCCATGAGCACGAGCGCGCGTTGCTCGCAGGGGTGCGAGCGTTTGGAGGTGAAGATGGGGGTGAGGGACATGAGGAGGATCGTGGCGGCGAGCGCAGTCAGGTGCAATGCAGAGAAAGGGGCAGGAATAGGGCAGGAATGATTTTGAAACTGCAGTGGCCGAGCGCCTCCCGCCACAAGTTCCTTCCAGGACCGCCGTGAATACATCCCTGTAGGCTCTGGGGCCGCCATCCGTGGCGGCCACAGTCCTGGAAGGAACTTCTGACGTGAGTCGCTCGATCGCTGGCGTGGCGCCGCTCACGAACGACTTTCCATTCTCTTGGCCGCGCGCTCAAATGGCGCCGACGATTAGGACGAGGACTCCCCTCATGTTGAAAGCCAGCTGCCTCTGCCGAGGCATCAAGTTCGAATTCGAAGACATCCCGGGCAAGGTGTTCACGTGCCACTGCTCGCTCTGCCGCAAGTCGCATGGCACGGCGTTCGCAACCCAAACGTTCGGCCGCCGCAGCACGCTCAAGTTCATACAAGGCAAGGACTTGCTGAAGGAGTACCACACGCCCGGCGGCGTCCGCGCGTTCTGCTCGAACTGCGGCTCGCGGTTGATGAATTACGCGCGCGGTGGGAGCGACTATCTGAGCGTCGCCATTTCAGCGATCGACGGCGACTACCAAGGTAAGCCCGTTGCGCATGCCTTCGTCGGCTCGAAGGCGAAGTGGCATGAACCCTCGAAGGACATTCCGAGCTACGACGAGCTGCCGGTGGATTTCATGTAGCAGTCGGCTGGCTTGCTCGTCTGCTGGCCAACTAGCCAGAGAAAGATACGCTGCCCCCTTCTGGCTAGCCGACTAGCAGACTAGCCGACTGCCCTTGACCGCTCCTGCATATTTATGCACCATCGCGCAACTTTATGCAGACCCCGGGTTCTGAACACCCTCTGACATGGCGGCCGAACATCAACCTGTTTCGCGAAGAGCGGCGATCTTGCGCATTCTGCGCGAGGGCTCCGTGCACAATCAGGATGAGCTCGTGCGGTCGTTGAAGCGGCAGGGGATCGAGGCCACGCAGTCCAGTGTGAGTCGCGACCTGCGCGAGTTGGGCGTGGCGAAGGCGGGGGATCGGTACATCGTGCCGGCGGTGGATGATCCGCTGGCGGGGAATCATTTTGCGGCCGTGGCGAGCTTCGTGACTGAAGTAAAGACAGCGGGCGCATCGCTCACTGTGGTGAAGACCACGACGGGCACGGCCCAGAGCGTGGCGGTAGCCATCGATAAAGGGCGGTGGCCCGAGGTGGTCGGCACGATTTCGGGCGACGACACGATCTTCATTGCGACCGACGACGCGCGCGATCAGCGCAAG
>CBJNAT010000017.1:0-12873 GCA_966434585.1 uncultured Gammaproteobacteria bacterium
CGAGATCGTGCCGCAGCTGCGCGGCATCCTTGGCCTTCGCTATACGAAGGAAGAGAAGGAACAGGCCGGCACGCAGGACAACACCACGCCGTATCCGACCTTCGTGCGCGACTTCATTCTACCTAGCCAGGTGCCGCCATTCCTGCTTTCGAACGGCAACTACGTGTGTGGCGATCCCGTGCCGCCATTCCCGCATCCATCCGTTTGTACGCTGCCGGTCACGGGCAAGACGTCGGCTCACAAGACGACCTGGAAGGCGGGTCTCGAGTACGACCTCACGCCAGAGAACATGTTGTTCTTCACGGCGAGCGAGGGCTTCAAGGCCGGGGGACTGTTCAACACGAAGTTCGCAGACCCAGCGTACAAACCCGAGGAACTGCTCGCATTCGAGCTCGGCTCACGCAACCGCTTCCTCGACAACACTCTGCAGATCAATCTCGAAGCTTTCTACTGGAAGTACAAGAACAAGCAGGAGGCGAGCGTGCGCTTCGACGCGGTTGAAGGCGTCAGCTTCATCATCCGCAATGCCTCGAAGGCGAACATGTACGGCAGCAACATCGATCTGGCATGGCACGCGACCGATGCCGATCGCATCGATGCAGGCGTTGAATACCTGCATTCCGAGTACGACAACTTCACGTATGTGCTGAGCTCGCCGGGCACGACGGGCTGTGACGAATCGCCGCGCACCGACGGCAATTTCGATATTGACTGCACCGGCAAGCAACTGCCGAAGGCTCCGAAATGGAGCGGTAGAGTTGGCTACGCACACAACTTCGAGTTCGGGAACGGCGGCTCTGTGACCGCTGCAGCGCGCGCGCAATTCTCCTCCGCGATCATCATGGACATTACCTATGCGCCAACGGCACGCATGGGGAGCTGGGAGACATACGACGCCGATCTCACGTACGACTCGCCCGATCGGAAGTGGTCGTTGACGGCGTGGATACGCAATATCGGCGATGAAGTCGTGTATACGGGCGGTTCGCTGTATCCGTTCACGCCGGACGTGTACTACGCGACGATTCGGCCGCCGCGCACGTTTGGCTTGCGAGCGAAGGTGAACTTCTGATGCAAGGTGCGACTGCCACGACGGCCGCTGATCCACGCGTCCGCTCGAATCGCCTCCAGGGCAAAGTAGCGATCGTGACCGGTGCCGGCAGCGGCATCGGTCGCGGCTGCGCGCACATGTTTGCACGGCATGCGGCGCAGGTGATGGCAACCGACATCGACTCCAAAGCGGTGCTCGATACGGTTCGAATGGCGCACGAGGAAGGTCTATCGATTGCAAGTTCACAACCGATCGATCTCACCCTGCAGGGCGATGTCGAGCGACTCATCGAGGCAGCCGTGCAGCGATTCGGTCGTATCGACGTGCTCGTGAATGCCGGTGCCTGGGGCGCGTTCGAATGGATCGAGAACATGGACTTCGAGCGACATTGGAAGCGGACGTTGGCTGGCGAGCTGGACGTCGTCTTCCTCGCGTGCAAATCAGCGTGGCCGCACCTCAAGGCGAGCGGTGCGGCCTCCATCATCAATTTCGCATCGGCGAATGCGTTCATGGCGCTCGATGGCTCTGGCGCAATGGCGCACTGTGCGGGAAAAGGCGGCGTGCTAGCGATGACGCGTCAGCTCGCGATGGAAGGAGCGCCGCACAAGATCCGCGCGAACAGCATTTGCCCGGGCTTGGTGGTGACCAGTGCCACACGGCCGGTGCTGGAAGGCTCGGCGCAGATCCGCGAGGCGGCGCAGCGCAAGACCATGTTGAATCGCTTCGGAACCCCAGAGGACATTGCTTGGCTTGCAACCTACCTGGCCTCAGACGAGTCGAGCTGGGTCACGGCGGCTGACTTCTCGATCGACGGCGGAGCCACCGCCTGGTAAGCGCAGCCTCATGAGCGCCCTCACGACGTCGTGGCGATAGCGCAGGCCACAACGGCTCCGTCGCGGCGGCCTATATCGCGAAAGCGGGAAAGAAAGTGCTCGTGCTGGAACGGGGCTAAGCATGGCGGACAAGTACGACATCGTCTTCGTCGGCGGCGGCCAGAACACACTCGGCGCCGCGGCATACATGGCGAAAGCGGGCAAGAAGGTCGTCGTGTTGGAGCGTCATCCGTTCATCGGCGGTGGCGCCGTTACGCTCGAGCGCAACGCGCCGGGCTTCAAGTACGACAAGCACTCGGCCGTTCATATCCTGTGTCAGGCCAATCCGCTGATTCAAAACGACGAACTCGGTCTGCGGTCCCGTTTCGGGCTTCAGTACTTCTATCCGGAGGTTGCGCAGGCGACCGTTCTCGAGGATTCCAGCGCGCTGCCCTTCTACTTCGATCTCGACAAGACCTGTGAGTCGATCGCGAAGTACTCGACACGCGACGCTGAAAACTATCGCGATCTTGCAGAGTTCGCGCGTCGCATGCTGCCCATGGTGCTGGCGGGGATGTTCAACGTCCCCATTCCGATGTCAGCGATGCTCGGCCTGCTCGAGCAGAGCGAAGAGGGCCGACGCCTGATCGACTTCATGCTTCGCAGCCCGCGCCAGATCGTCGAGGAGTTGTTCGAGACCGACCACCTCAAGATTCACATGATCAAGTCGTGCACGGAGCACGCGCTGCAATTCCCGGACGACATGGGGACAGGTCTTGCGGTTCTGTTCCTCACAGTGTTTCTGCACATCTACAAGCTGGGGCTGCCCATTGGCGGCAGCGGTGCACTGTCGACGGCGCTCGGCCGTTGCATCGAGCACCATGGTGGTAAGGTCGTTACGAGCTGTGAAGTCGAGGGGATCGTGACCCGCGGCGGCCGTGCTGTTGGCGTTCGTACGAAAAACGGCGACGAGTACAGCGCCAAAGATGCAGTGGTGGCCGCGATCCATCCCCAGAAGCTCGGTCAATTCGTCGAGGGTGTACCGGAGGCGATTCAAACCCGCGCTCGACGTATCCAGCCCAGCGGCTACGGGCTGCTGAAGATCGATGCAGCGCTCAAGGAGCCACTGCGCAAGAACGTGCCGGAAGATATTGGTCAGGGAGCAATGATCGAGTGGGTGTTCGCGCACAATTACCGCGAATTCCTGCAATCCTTTGACCCTCTGCGCCACGGACTCATCTCCAATGAGAGGCCTCTCATCGGCGGCGGCGACATGGCTCCCCCGGATCGCACGCCGGCGGGCAAGAGCATTCTCTACATGGTTCGCTACTCGCCCTATGACCTCGCGGACGGTGGGGCAAAGCGTTGGGACGAATGCAAGGAGCGCGTCGTGGACGAGCTCTTCCAGCGATGCACGCATTTCATGCCCAATCTGACGCCGGACAACGTGATCGCTCGCACAGTCGACAGCCCGTTGGATATGGAGCGCTATTCGCCGAACAGCATGCTGACGGGCGATGTGAACGGTGGCGCGGGATTCCAGTTTTTCCAGCTCGGCGGCTATCGACCGATCTCCGAGCTCGCGCAATACAGTGTGCCTGGCGTAGAGCGCCTGTATCTGTGCGGGCCTTTCATGCATCCGGGAGGCGGCGTGTTCGGGATCGGGCGTCCGGTGGCGATCAAGCTTTGCGACGATCTGGGTATCGATTTCGACCGGATGCTCAAGCGATGACGTCGAAGCCTCAAACGGCAGGATCGACACGCACAGCGCTCGTCACCGGCGCGCTCGGTGGTATCGGGCGGGCTATGGTGCAACGACTGGCGTCGGACGGCTTCCGTCTCGTCCTCACCGATGTCCGGTCTTGTGATGCGTTCATTCGCGACTCCGGAGTCGCATCGCAGATCGCGTATCACGCTGCGTGCGATCTGGAGTCGGAAGTGGCCGTCGCCGCGTTCCTGCAGCAGACGCTCGCAAGGACTGAGGTGGACGTTCTCATCGTTTGGCCCGTGAAGACAACCGACGGTAGACAGTCATGATGAAGTTATATGGTGCAGACAATTCCGAGCTGATGCAGATCACGGCGATCGAGCGCGTAGGGAACAACCTGGCGATCAAAGGCAAGATTTTCGGAGCAATGCCGATGACAGCACAGCTGCGGCCGGAGGAAGTGCGCCGGGCCATGAAGCTGCTCGACTTTCGGCTCGTATTCTTTCTGATTACGCTGTGCTTTCGGCGCGCGACGGGCGGCGCCGGAAGGCCCTGAGATCGCGCGAGCGAACAATGCATGAGCACGCCGCCACCGCCTGGACACAGAACGTCGCACGCGATCTTCCCGAGGAGTTCTTCCGCCACATCACTACGCTGCAAGCCATTCCTCGCAATGGCACGCCGGAAGCCCAGGCGAGCGCGGTGTCGTTAATAGCAAATGGCGACGAGTCCGGCTCCAGCTGCTAACCGCGTTCTTCCAGCCACACCCAGCCATCTTCGATCCAGCAGGGCACCGCTTCCAGCGACTGTCCCAGGCACGCGCCGTGATTGCATCGACCACTGTCGAGATCGAACAGCGCGCCGTGCGCATGACAAACGATGTAGCGGCCATCGGCAGACAGAAAGCGGTCCTTGCGATACTCGAGCGCGGCGCCTTGATGCGGGCAGCGGTTAACGAACGCGCGCGGGCCGTCTGACAGCCGAACGATGAAGAGAGTGTCTGCACCCGTGCCGTGAGGATCGAAACCGCGCGCGCCAAGGAGCGGCAGATCATCGAGTTGGCACAGGCGCAACGGAGAGGAATGGAGAGGCATCTATGCCCAAATCCGTTCGCCCTGAGCTTGTCGAAGGGCTCTTGCTCGAAAGAGTGCTACGACAAGCTCAGCACGAGCGGAGTACATGATTAGCTAGTGCGGCCCACTAGTGCTTCGGCGGTCCGCTCGGAAACCATTTCTCGCGTGACGTGAAGAGAAACACCTGCGAGTTGTCCGCCCCGATTGCCATCTCGCGAGCGATCCAGCTGTCATCGTGCAGATCCATATCCGCGTCGTACTCAACGTGACAGCCGAGTGGACTATTGAAATACCAGAACCAGTTGGAGCCGAGGATGTGGCGGCCGGGTCCCCAAAAAGTTTTGTAACCCTTCGCCTCGAAGCGCGTTCCGGCGAGCATCACTTCGGTGCCGCTGCCGACGTGGAACGCGAAGTGCTCTACGCCCTGCATGAACGGCGGCGTTTGGATCATGAACAACGTGTGATGATCGAGCGTACCTGCGGGCCGCATGAAGGGCCCCACGTGAGTGAAGCGATCGGTCGTACGAAAACCGAGCCGCTCGTAAAAGCGTTCGGCCTTAACTACATCGGGCACGAACAGCACCACATGCGACAACGTGCGTGGCAGCGCAGGCATGTCGGGCGTCACACCAAGCAGATTCGGTCCACGCTGTGGCGCCGAACCCGGTGCGTTGGTGAGATCCGCGGGCGCAGTGAATGCACGACGCTGCGTGATCTGGAAGCGCAGTGCAAAGCCGAGGTCGTCCAGGCAACGAATCGAGCCATCTGCCTCGCGGCGGACTTCACGGTCTTTGCGCAGCTCGTTGGCAATGGCATCGAGCGATGCGCGATCCGCAACGCCGTAGACCGTTTCGCGCAGCGAGGGCGCTGGGCGCATGGCGGGAGGCAACGTGGGATCGTCGTGACGGCGCACGATGATCGCAGTGCCATCGAGCGCTTCGAAACGGCCGCCGTTCTCGTCTGCATCGACCGCCTCCAGACCGTAGTCGCGCAAGTACTCAGCGCAGGCGGCGACATCCTCCACGCCGAACACAAGTGCATCAGGTCCAACGATGTTCATAGAGATACTGCCCTTTGGAGTGCGCACGCATCATAGAAAACGTGCGAGTAGGCGAGAAATCGTTCGCGTAGATGGCTGGCATAACGGCCATCCATGGCGGGGAGGTGTCAGTACATTCCGAGCACCACGCGTAGACTCTGCTCGACTGCATCGATCTCGGATTGCGTCAACGTGGTGAGCGGTCCATCGCCGAGGCGCGTACGATCCAGCGCGCGCGGCTGATCGACGACCACTTGGCAAGGCTCGTTGAGTCGATCGCGCGCCGAGATGGTCACGCGCCAGAGTCGAAATTGCGGATACACCTGAGTAGTCAATGGCAGTACGACAACCATGGGAATGGGCGCATCGAGCAACTCGTTGGCTTGGATGATGAGGACAGGCCTGATCTTGCCGATCTCACGGCCGCGGGATGGATTGAGATTCGCGGTCCAGATTTCGCCGCGCTTCATCGTCGCTTCGTACGTCGGCGGCTCGTCACGCGCGCCGCGTACGGGCCTCGGCCTTCCGCCACCCTGAGCCCTTCGTTGTCCAGTGGCAGAGCTTCCGCTGCCAGGGCGATGGCTTGCTGCCGGATAGCCGGATCAGCGTAGGCAGCGCGGGCCTCGGCGACGAACGACGCGATGTACCGCTCCCGCTCCTTGCGGTCGAGAAACTCGGCGATAGCAGCGCGAGCGACCTCGGAACGCGCGACACCCTCGCGGCGCGCTTCATCATCGAGCTTGGCTTCGAGATCGGGCGGTAGTCGGAGGCTGAAGCCTGCCATGGCGTGCATCCTGTATTGAAAACTGTCCGACAGTATGTCGGACAGGTTGGCTTACGACAACCGCCGTTTCATTCAAGCCCGTTCTGCAACGCAGGGATTGCGCTGTGTCCCCAGATCCACGGCCGGGCCTTTGATGCTGCCTTCGAGCACATCCCCGTCGCGAATGAAGCGGTTGTAGTGCATTCCGTTACCCGCCGGCGAGCCTGTGCAGATGACATCGCCTGGCTGCAACTCCACACCTTGCGAGAGATACTCGATCAATCGCGCGACGGTGAAGATCATGTCGGAGGTTTCCTCATCCTGCATGACCTGGCCGTTGAGCTTGAGCGTCACGCGCAATTGCTGCGGATCGCGGACGAAAGCCGCAGGCACCAAGTAGGGACCCATGGGCAAGAAGCTCGGCGCGCCTTTGCTGATCGTGAAATCCATGCCGAGCTCGGGCGAATCGGTCTTCTTACGAAAGACCTTTTCGCGCAGCGTGATGTCGTTCACGACGGTGTAACCCGCCACATAGTCGAGTGCCCGCTCCTTCGGTACGCGTCGTGCGGGCCGGCCGATCACGACGCCGAGCTCCAACTCCCAGTCCGGCTTCTCCGCATCGAACGGGACGATGATTGAATCGAACGGGCCAGTCAGTGCGCTCTGCGGCTTGATGAAGACGAACGGCGTACCGGTTCGCGCGCGCTCATCCATGAGATTCATGCCCCAGGCGCGCTTCTGCTCCAGGCTCATGCCCTGCGTCGCTGCCTGATCCTGATGCGCAATGATGAGATCCACGACGTGCTTCTTATAGTTCGCACCGGAGCAGTAGATCGTCCCGGGTTTCGGCACGGGCGCGTGCGTTCGCAGCGCTTGGATCGGCACGAACGCGTTCGATAGCTCCGCGGCTGGCCCTCGAGCGATGGCGTGTGCCGCGGCTCGAAGCACGTCGAAGTTGTGTGGCCACTCAGCCAGCACGTCCAACATGCTCGCGCAGCCGCGTACTTGCAGACCCATCTGAGCAAGCAGCGGTTCCAGCGCCGTGATTGCAATGGCGTTGTCATCGAGCACGAGCGCGGGAAAGAGTCGGCCGTTCTCGTTGGAGAACGTACCCAGCTTGAACACAGTGTTGTCGGTCATGGGCGTGCGTCAGAGGTTGTCGACGAACGTGCCGTCGATCAGTATGAAAGCGATGCGGCAAGGTTTGTCGGAGCGATTGGACCAGCCGTGATTGGTGCCGCGTTGAATGACGATGTCGCCGGCGCGAACGGTCGTCTCGCCCTCATCGAGCAGCAGCACCAACTCGCCTTCGAGAACGATGCCGTAGTCGATCGTCTCCGTGCGATGCATCAGCGGATGGCGAGACGGAGCGTCTGTCGTGTGCGTGACGGCGTCAGCAGCCCCGACCGCGGCGAAATGCGCGCGCGCCGTCGCCGCGTCCATGTTCTTCATCGCGTCGGTCTCGGGTGGAATGTCCAGAACGCGGATGCGTGTACCGCGTTTAGGTGGTGACAATACGAGTCCGTCTTCAGGCGGCTCGCCGGACCGACGGTCGATGCGCGCCGGTGTCTCGCGTGTATTCCATACCTCATAGAACACGGGACCGAGCTCACTGCCGACGCGTTGCACGCGTTCGGGCGGGGCGTCGGAGAGGATGACCGAGTGGCCCTCGTCATCATGTCCGGTCACGATTCGGCGAAAGGAGTAGCTCATGGCATTCAGTGCAAGCATGGGGATGACGCGTGCGCCACTGTACTGCGTCGCTGCCCGCCAGACACATCGGCGTTTTGGATGCATCGAATAAGCAGGCCCTATTACCTGAGCTGATAGCGCGGATCGCCCGAAACGATTTTGCGAGCCGACGAATGGAGCCGTACCTTACGTGGCGACCACGGGGGAGAGAGCAGTGAAGTTCGCGACACTCAACGGCGCTACGCGAGATGGCAGTCTCTTGGTGGTTTCCAGGGACTTGCGCCAGGCCGTGCGCGCGGCAGCGATCTCGCCGACGCTGATCGATGCACTCGAACGCTGGTCCGACGTTCAGGCGCCACTGCAACGTCTGTCGGACGAGTTGAACGCGGGCCGTGCATCCCAAGCGTTCTCGCTCGATCCCACCCAACTGGCTGCGCCTTTGCCGCGCGCGCCGCAATGGCTCGATGCGTCGGCGTTTCACAGTCATGGCGACCTGATGAGCAAGGTCTTCAACATGGAGCCGATCGAAGGCAAGCACGAGATCCCGCTGATGTATCAAGGCGCTTCCGATGATTTCCTCGGTCCGTGCGATGACATGCCGCTGCCTGCGGAAGAGGACGGCATCGACTTCGAAGGCGAGCTGGCGGTCGTGGTGGATCGCGTGCCCATGGCGATCTCGCCGACTGCGGCCCTCGCGCACGTGAAGCTCTTGATGCTCGTGAACGACGCGAGCCTGCGCGTGCTCGCGCCCCGCGAAATGAAGACCGGCTTTGGCTTTTTGCAAGCGAAGCCTTCGACCAGCTTTGCGCCCGTCGCCGTAACGCCAGATGAGCTTGGGCCTGCCTGGCGCGACGGGCGCGCTCATCTGCCCGTTCGCATCGAATGGAATGACCGCTGGTTCGGCCATCCTAACGCGGGATGCATGGGCTTCGGCTTCCACGAGCTTATTGCGCATGCCGCGCACACACGCAACTTGAGCGCCGGGACGATCATCGGCTCAGGCACGATCTCCAATGACACATACCGGACCGTCGGGTCAGCCTGCATCGCCGAGCGGCGCGGCATCGAGATCGAGGACCACGGCAAACCGCTCACGCCGTTCATGAAGTTTGGCGATCGCGTGCGCATCGAGATGCGTGATCAATACGGCGCGTCGATCTTCGGCGCGATCGATCAGCGCATGGTCAAGGCCGGGCGCCCATGAATGTGTTGGTGACTGGCGCGGGTGGATTCGTCGGCGCCGCACTCGTGCAGCGGCTGCTGTCTTCGGAGTCGCCGCTCGGCGTCATCGATCGACTCGTACTCATCGACCAACGGTTGGGTAACGAGGTTTCCTCTCCTCGGGTTCGAGCCATCGAGGGCGACTTCGGTGACGCCCGCGTACTGCGGGAAGCTGTGACGGAGAACCTCGATGCGATCTTCCATCTCGCAAGCGTCCCGGGCGGTCTGGCCGAGCGAGAGTTCGAGCTCGGCTTGCGCGTGAATCTGCGTGCCACGCTGGACCTGCTCGAAGCGATTCGCGTGCAAGGTCGAACGCCGCGATTCGTGTTCGCGAGCACCGTTGGCGTCTATGGCGTGCCGTTGCCGGACATCGTGGATGAGAACACACCCGCCGAGCCGACGATGAGCTACGGCGTACACAAGCGCATCGGCGAACTGCTGGTGGCCGACTACAGTCGCCGTGGCTGGATCGAAGGCATTTCGTTGCGCTTGCCTGGGATCGTCGCGCGGCCGCTGCAACCCTCGGGACTGTTATCGGCGTTCTTTAGCGATTCGATCCGCACGCTCGCGGCGGGCGGCACGTTCACCTTTCCGGTCTCGGCCGATGGCTCATCGTGGTGGATGTCCCGCGCGTGCATCGTGGAGAACCTCTTGCACGCGGCATCGATGAGTGCCGAACAGCTAAAGTCTCAGCGTGTGTGGCTCCTGCCCGTGCTTCACGCCTCGATGCGCGAGCTCGTCGCTGCGCTGGCGCAAGTCCACGGCGAGCACGTGCTCCAGAATGTGACTTACGAGCCGAACGCACAGCTGCAAGCGCAATTTGCGAGTTACCCGCCGCTGCAGTGCCCACGTTCCGTGGCCGCTGGATTCCGGCACGACGACACGCTCGAAGCACTCGTGCAGCGCGCATTGAACTGACAGTTTATTCGGGGGCTACATGGCAACAGTGAACAACGCATTGATCATCGGCGGCGGCATCGGCGGGTTGTCGGCAGCGATTGCGTTGCGCAACGCAGGCATCGACGTAGAGCTCGTCGAGATCAACAAAGAGTGGACCGTGTACCACGTGGGCATCGTCGTTCAGGGCAATGCCATTCGCGCGATGGTGGCGCTCGGCATCGGCGAGCGCTGCGTCGCCGCGGGCTTCCCGTACGACGGCCTCGAGTTTCGCGACCTCCATGACAATCTGCTGGCGGACTTTCATGGCGTACCGCTCGCAGGGCCCAACTATCCGACGGATCTGGGACTCACGCGACCGGCGTTGCACGAAGTGTTGTCCAGCACGGCCGCACAGCTCGGAGTGAAGCTCCGTTTGGGTGTCACGTTCAGTGAGCTCCATTCAACCGATCGCAATGTCCAAGTTCGCTTTACCGATGGCACTGCAGGCGAGTACGACGTCGTCATCGGCGCGGACGGGGTCAACTCGAAAGTTCGCGAGCACCTGTTCGGCGCTGCCCGTAAGCCCAAGTACACAGGCCAGGGCGTATGGCGCTACAACGTGCCGCGCCCGCCTGAGCTCACGCGTGCGCGCATGTGTGTCGGGCTCGACTATGGCAAGTGCGGCTTCATTCCGCTCACGCAAGACACCGGCTATGTGCTGCTCGTGCAGGCGGAGCCGGAGAGCTTGCGCATCCCCGACGATCAATTGGCCCCGGAATTTCGTAAGCGTCTGGCCCGTTGCACCGGCACGATGGCGAAGCTGCGCGATCAGATCGTCGATTCGCACATGGTCGTCTATCGCCCATTGAGATCGCTGTTCATGCCGGCGCCGTGGTATCGCGACCGCATCGTGCTGCTCGGCGATGCGGTGCATGCGACGACGCCGCACATGGGGCAGGGCGCTGCACAAGCGATGGAGGACGCGGTCGTGCTCGGCGACTTGCTGGCGCGCGATGAACCGGTCGGACAGCTGTTCGATGAATACGTGCGACGTCGCTATGAGCGCTGCAAGTTCGTGTACGACGCCTCGGTCCAGATCGGCGAATGGGAACAGCACCCCTCGTCCGAGGCCGATCCAACCGGGCTCACGGCCAAGCTCATGAAAACGCTCGTAGCGCCGATTTGAGCCTTGCCGATGCGGCTGTTCGACTTGCGCGGCAAGGTTGCGCTCGTCACCGGCGCCACGCGCGGGATTGGTCGAGCCATCGCAGAAGAGATGGCTCGACATGGCGCCGCTGTCGCGATCTCGAGCAATGAAGGCGAGGAGTGTGCGGCGAGGGCCGCGGCGCTGCGCGAAGAGGGCTGCGATGCCATCGGTGTTGCTTGCGATGTGACCTCACGAGAGCAACTGGAAGCTCTGGTTGCTCGCACGCTCGATGCGTTCGGCAAGATCGATGTCCTCGTGTGCAACGCGGGTGTGGCGCCACACGTGGGACCGATCGCGAGCGCAAGCGCTCAAGACTGGGATATCACGATGACGGTGAACCTGCGCAGCGTGCTGTGGCTCACGAGTCTCGTGATACCTGAGATGGCGCAGCGTCGCGATGGTGCAGTGATCATTACCTCCAGCATCGCCGGACTGCGCGGCAACAAGTCGATCGGCTTGTATGGCTTGTCGAAAGCGGCGAGCGCCGAGCTCGCGCGCAACCTCGCGGTGGAATGGGGGCCGAGCAACGTGCGCGTGAATGCGATCTCGCCAGGCGTGATCGATACGGCGTTTGCGACCCCCATGCTGTCGGATGCCGCCGTCATGGAGCGTCGCCTTGCATTGACGCCGTTGCGCCGTGTCGGCACGCCGCAAGAGATCGCAGGCGTTGCGGTCATGTTGGCGTCAGCGGCGGGTGCGTTCATCACGGGTCAGAACATCGTCGTCGATGGCGGTACCACGATCGGGGATGGGAACTAGACGCGGCGGCATCTACAACGCTTTCGAGGAGATCGACCATGGACGCAAAAATTGAACGTCTGCTGAAAGAGTATGAAGAGCGCAGTGCTGCGGAATGGGCGCTCGCACGCACCTGGCAGCGCGAGGAGATCATGCGCCGGCGCGACGAGTTGCTCTTGGAGGTCGGGCCTGCCACCGGTACGTTCCTGAGCATCCTGGTCAAGGAGGCCAAAGCACGCAATATCCTCGAACTGGGCACCTCATATGGCTACTCCACGACCTGGCTGGCGGAAGCGGCGCGCGAGATTGGCGGCCGCGTCACGACACTAGAGCTGAGCAGCGATAAATCAGCGTTCGCGAAACGCAAGCTTGCAGGAGTAGATCTGGATTCGTTTGTCGACTTCCATGTGGGCAATGCGCTCGAGATCTTGCCGACATTGAAAGGTCCGTTCGATCTCGTGCTGATGGATCTGTGGAAGGACCTCTACGTGCCGTGTTTCGATCTGGTGCTGCCGCGACTGGTAAGCGGCGCCATCGTTGTGGCGGATAACATGTTGTTTCCGCCAGAAGTGCGCGTGGAGGCGGACGCGTACCGTCGTCGTGTGCGCGAGAGCGGGCAGTTCGAATCCGTGCTTCTGCCCATCGGCAGCGGCATCGAAGTCAGTCGCAGGATGAGCGGTTAGATTGCGC
>CBJNAT010000018.1:0-12574 GCA_966434585.1 uncultured Gammaproteobacteria bacterium
CGTCTCGAACATCTCGAGCGGGGCGGGATCGGTAGCCGTTTCCGCGCGCCCTGCTTTGCCGAACACGGTCGCGACTTCGGGCACGCTCTTGATCATGCGATCCGTGATCTGCAGCAGCTCCGAAGCCTTCGCGGCCGATAATCCCGGCAATGCGGATGGCATGTACAGCAGATCGCCTTCGTTCATCGGCGGCATGAACTCGCCACCGAGACGTGACAGCGGCCAAGCAATCGAGGCGAGCACCAATGCGGCACAGACGAGCGTGAGCTTTGGATACACCAACACGCGGTCGAGCACGGGCCGGTACAGGGCGATCAACCCGCGGTTGAGTGGATTACTGAGTTCGGAGGGAATGCGGCCACGAATCCAGTAGCCCATCAGCACCGGTACGAGCGTGATCGCAAGCCCCGCCGCCGCGGCCATCGCATAGGTCTTCGTCAACGCGAGCGGCCCGAAAAGCCTGCCCTCCTGCGCTTCGAGCGTGAAGACCGGAATGAAGGACAACGTGATGATCAGCAGGCTGAAGAACAGGGCTGGCCCCACCTCGACCGCGGCTTCGGTCATCACTCGCCAGTGCTCGGCCCCGCGCAGTTCCTCGCCGGGATGTTCATGTGCCCAGCCCTCAGCCCGCTTGTGGGCATTTTCGATCATGACCACGGCTGCATCGACCATCGCGCCGATGGCGATCGCGACACCGCCCAAGGACATGATGTTCGCGCTCACGCCCTGGTAGCGCATGACGATGAACGCGGCGAGCACGCCTAGCGGCAACGAAATGATGGCGACCAGCGCGGAGCGCGCATGCCACAAGAACAACGCACACACGAGTGCCACGACCACGAACTCTTCCGCCAGCTTGTGCGTGAGATTCTCGATCGCTCGGTCGATCAGCTGGGAGCGGTCGTACGTCGTGACGATCTCCACACCCGCCGGCAAGCCGCGTCGCAGCTCGTCCAACTTGTGTCGAACGGCTTGGATCGTGGCACGGGCGTTCTTGCCCGACCGCAGGATCACGATCCCGCCCGCAACCTCGCCTTCGCCGTTGAGCTCCGAGATACCGCGTCGCATCTCCGGGCCAATCTGAATGGTGGCAACGTTACCTACGGTGATTGGCACACCGCCCGCACGGACGCTGAGCGGAACCGCGCGAAAATCATCGACCGTTGCCAGGTAACCGGAGGCGCGCACCATGTACTCGGCCTCCGCCAGCTCCAGCACCGCGCCGCCGGTCTCCTGATTCGCGCCGCGAAGAGCGGCAATGACCTCGTCGTGCGACACGCCGTATGCAATGAGCTTCGCGGGGTCGAGCACCACCTGATACTGCTTGACCATGCCACCGACACTCGCGACCTCGGCCACGTTGGGCAGCGTCTTGAGCTCGTACTTCAAGAACCAGTCCTGCAGCGCTCGCAGCTGACTCAAGTCGTGGCGGCCGGTCTTGTCGAGCAATGCGTATTCGAAGATCCAACCGACGCCGGTCGCATCGGGACCCAGCGAGGTCTTCGCCGTCGGCGGCAGTCGACCTTGCACCTGATTCAGGTACTCGAGCACCCGCGATCGTGCCCAGTACAGATCGGTACCGTCTTCGAACAGCACGTACACGAACGAATCGCCGAAGAACGATAGACCGCGCACGGTCTTCGCACCGGGCACGGACAACATCGTCGTCGCGAGCGGATAGGTCACCTGGTTCTCGACGATCTGCGGCGCCTGGCCCGGATACGACGTCCGGATGATCACTTGCACATCGGAGAGATCGGGCAGTGCGTCGACGGGCGTGTTCTTCACCGCCCAGATGCCCCACGCCGCGATGAACACGGCCGCGAGCAAAACCAGGAACCGATTCGCAACCGCCCAGCGGATGACGTGCGCGATCATCGTGTCGCTCCGTGCTCGCCGTGCTGCGGCTCAGCTGTGTGTGCCGCGTGCTCGGCTTGCGACGGCGCCTGTGCGCCCAAGCGTGCGAGCACACCGCTCAAGTTCGCTTCGGAATCGATGAGGAATTGGCCCGATGCGACGACTTTCTGCCCTTCGCTCAGGCCCGAAAGAATGATCGTCTTACCGTTCGCCTCGCCGCCGACTTGCACGTGGGTCGGCAGAAAGCGCCCTGCGCCGTCCGTCACGATCACGACGTCCCGTGTGCCCGTGCGGATCACAGCTTCTGAGGCGACCAGTAACTGCGGTTCTGCGCGACCGGGGTCCAGCCGCACACGAGCGAACAAACCGGGGTGCAGCTTCGCGTCTGGATTCTTGAGCTCGATACGAACTCGTAGCGTGCGTGTTTCGATGTTCGCTTCGGGGAGAACGGCGATGACGGTGCCTTCGAACGTTTCGTCGGGGTACGTGGCGAGACGGACCTCCACCGATTTACCCAACTTTGCCAGCCCGCCCTGCGACTCCGGTACAGCGGCTTCGATCCACACCGTGTCGAGCCCGTTGATCTTCGCGAGCGTCGCACCTGTGTCCACCGTCATTCCCTGGCGCACATCGATCGATTCGATGACGCCGGCAATCGGTGCAGCGATGGTGATGGCGGCTTGAGCGCTACGCTGTGCTGCCACGTGTCGCACGACGCTCTCCGGCATACCGAGCAGGAGCAATCGTTGACGTGCCGCATCGATCAGCTCGCGATCGCCGCTGTTCAACAGCGCAATGAATTCCGTCTGGGCTGCGGTCCATTCGGGCACGACGAGATCGACGAGCGGTGCGCCCTGTGCGATGACATCTCCCGGTGCGCGGGCATACACACGAGCCACGAAACCGCTGCTTCGTGCCTGGACGACGGCGATGTTGCGTTGGTTGAAAGTGATGGTACCCACGGCATCGATGGGCTGCGAGAGGAAGGCTCGCTCGACGGTCGTGATGCGGACGCCGAAGTTCTGTGCAACCGCGGGATCGATCTTCACCGCGGCCGTATCGACTTCATCCGCGTACTTGGGGACCAGCTCCATGTCCATGAAGGGCGACTTGCCCGGCTTGTCGAAGTGCACGTTCGGCGACATCGGGTCGTACCAATAGAGCACCTTGCGATCGGTGCTGGCTTGCGGCGCATGCGCAGGCTGATCCCGACGTGCAAGCCAATAGCCGCCGAGCGCGGCAACGATGGCGACGCCTACGATGAGCGCCGCGAGCGTGTGATGCTTTCCGAGTGTGTTCATTGCGCGCCTTCCCCATAGATGTAGTAGAGCTTGGCCGCGGTGATCGCTTGCTGGCCTTCGAGTGCGATGAGCTCGAGGCGACGGTCGATCAACTCGCGACGTGCACTCAGCACGTTCGCGAGAGCGCTCTTCCCGGCCCGGTAGTTGGCGAATTCGTAATCGACTTTTTGCTGTGCGAGCGGCAGGCGCGTACTGCGCATGCGTTCGAGCTGGCGTGTGACTGCGCCGTGGTCCGCCAGATCGTTCTCTAGTTCGAGGGTGTGATCGCGCAGCATCGCGAGCCGCTCGGCTTCGACCTGCGCGAGCGCGCGACGTTTGGCGGCGATGACAGGATCCTGGCGCGTTCGCGCGAACAGCGGCAGCCCCACCGTGAGCTCGACGGACACCATGTCCCCAAAGACATCGCCGCGCTTCGCGTACGCAACTTCAATGCCCCAGTCGGGTCGCTTCGCCGCCTCGGCTGCGTGCACTTCCGCTTGCGCCAGTTCAGTCATTGGCGCGAAGACCGTGAGCTCTGGATGCTGATGAACATGTGCGCGTAGTCGCTCGGCATCGAGCTGCAATGCAGGCGCATCGCCTGCGATCGGCTCATCCGCCGCGGAGCCAATCCAACGCCGCAACCCATTCCTTGCCTGCGCGATGTCACGCATGAGCTCGTCACGCCGATCGGCCAGCTCGGCGGCTTCCTGTCGAGCGATGAGCGCATCCGCAGCTCCACTATTGCCGCTCAGAAACTGCGCCTGCACGGCTTGCGCGAACAGCTCGTTCTCGCGCTCCAACGCATCGAACAAAGCGATGCGTCGTTCCGTGTGGAACCGCGTCAGCCAGGCGAGGGCGGTGTCGCGTCGAATCGTGAGGAGCCGCGTATGACGTTCGAGTTGCGCCTTGTCGATCGCGGCGACGGCAATGTCGGCTTCCGCATGACGCTTGCCGCGATTGGGCACCTCTTGCATCAGGCCGACCTTGCGCATGGTCATGAAATCGCGCGTCAGACTGAATCGATCGTCCCCCTCGATCGGCAGGTTCTCGATCGCGAGGGCAAGCTTAGGATCGGGCAGACGCCCCGCCGCCTCTGCAGCCGCCGTAGCCTGCTCGACGGCCGAGCTCTGCAGCTCCGCTTCGGGTGCGGTGCGCACCGCGAGCTCCAGCGCAGCTTGCAACGTGAGTGGCTCGGCATGCGCGCTCCATGCTGCAGCCATGCACATCAACAGGAATCCAGATCTGAACATGCCCCAACTCCAACGCTACTAGGCGCGCGCAAACGCACGCACACACCGTGCCGCGCCAGCGCGGCCGCTGTCCCGATCGGCGGGTGTTCAGGCTTGAGGAGGTCTCAGAGGTGTATCGAGGCGGAACACGCAGACGAGAGTGTCTAATGTTCCAGAGGTGACGTGCCGAGCGATGTGGCCATCGAAACTCGGCATCAGATGATCTTGAAAGGGCTGCGGAGTCTTGCAGCTGGAAGACGCATCGCAGTGGCCGCAATCGGTTTGGGACGCGGCATCGTGTTTTGCGGGGGCGTGCTGACTCGGCTCATCGGGACAGCAGTCGTGACCCGCTGCAGCGCTTTCCATCGACACCGGACAGGCAAACGCAGCGAGGCCGCTCGCAACCCCAGCAAAGGGCAGCGATATCAACATCGCGAGCACGGTGATAAGCCTGAACCTGCGCACGTCAGCAAACCTGGGACGAAACATACGAATTCTGCGCAGTAATGTAGGCGTAAAGGGGTTGGCAAATCTCTGCGCCTTTCCACGATCCGGCTAGGCAAACCCGGTATCCCTCACCTTCGTACCTTAGACTTGTGCCATGACTGACAACTCAACTACATACACTGGTGCGCTACTGCATCTTCGCGATGCCGGCAGCAGCGTAACCGTGGCACCCGAACGCGGCGCCCTCGTGACGTCGTTCATCGTGGACGGTCGCGAATTGCTCTACATGGATGTGGACACGCTCAACGACCCGAGCAAGAACGTCCGCGGCGGCATCCCTGTCCTCTTCCCCTCGCCCGGCAAGCTCGAGCAGGACATCTGGCATCACGGGCCTCGCACGGGTGGGATGAAGCAGCATGGCTTTGCCCGCAATCTGCCGTGGAGCGTGAGCAAGCAAGCCAGTAATGCCGTCACACTCACGTTAGCCGCGAATGCGTTCACGCTCGCGCAGTACCCCTGGCCATTTCGCGTGGAGCTGCAAATCGAGCTGCGCGGCACGTGCCTCACCCTCGACACCCGCGTCACGAACATGGGCAACGAACCGATGCCGTATGGCCTCGGGTTTCATCCCTACTTTCGAGTCACGGACAAGGTGCACACACGCATTCCAACTCGAGCGACGCACGCGTTCGACAACGTCGACAAGCATGTCGTGCCGTTTGCAGGCTTCGATTTCACGCAGGCGGAAGTGGATATCCATTTGCTCGATCATCCGGACCGCGAAGCAACGCTGCAACTCGCCGACGGCTCGAGCATCGCCGTCCGAGGCTCGAGCGATATCAAGCGCTGGGTCGTATGGACACTCGCCGGGCGCGACTTCTTGTGCCTGGAACCCTGGACTGCGCCCGGCAATGCGCTGAACTCGCAAGAACATCTCATCGTGTTGCCTGCGGGCGATACCCACGTGACTCACGTCGAGGTCGAGTACGGCGGCAGAACCGTGTTCGATTGAGGGGGTGAACCTGCGGGAAGGGTCAAAACCTGCGAATGCGTCGTTTCCGGCTTGACTCGCGCAGCCGCGCCGTTCCTGCAATGTGACAGTTCCTCCCGTTCGCCACCGGTACGCGCTGCAAGTCTCTGAAGACACGTGAAGAGCGCGCTGCCAGGCAGGTCGATTCCATGTCGGACTTGAGCCGACGCAGGGCTCGTCGAGTAGACTCCGCCGAAACAAACGCGGGCCCGCACAGGGCAACCACATGACCGTTGAGAAGGGAGCAACCATGACCGTACTTCGCAACAGCGCCGGCGATCCGGCCCGTCATGAGCAGGTGATCGAAGCCTTGGCGCGCGAGAACGATGCGCCCGTCGAGCAGGTTCGCGAGCTCTTCGAAGCGGAGCACAGTCGACTGAGCTCCGGCGCGCGCGTGAAGACCTTCGTGTCGGTGATCGCCACGCGTCTCGTGAAGAACACGTTGCACTCGCAGCGGACGCAGCCGTAATCAATTCGTCGTTTTTGGAGCGCGGAGACCGCGCCGCACTCAAGTCGTGCTTCGCGGCTTCACGCGCACGCCGTCCCCAACCGAGCTGCTCGGAAACACGACGACTTCGTCCCCTTCCAGAATACCCTCGACTACTGCACGGTAGCGCGAGTCAGCCTCTGCGACTTGCACGGGCGTCAACACCGCACGGCCGTCGACCACTTTGTAAATGGCCCAGCCTTCACCGCGTCGAAACAGCGCGCCGAGCGGCACACGCACCGCGTTCTTCGCCGCGGCGATGACGACACGGGCATCGACCCGGTAATCATGTCCGAGCGGGGGCGCGTGCGCCTCGGGCGCAAACTGCAGGATGACGTTGGTGCGTTGCTCTTCGACACCCAGAGCCGAGATCTTCGTGCGGGCGACCGGCTCGACCCGCTCGACCACGGCTGGCAGCGGCGGGCCGCCCCAGTTTTCGATCTGCGCGGGTGCACCCGGCTTCATGCGCACGGCATCTTGCGAGAGAAATTCCGCAACCACTTCGATGTGACTGGGATCACCCACCTCGACGATGGGAGTACCGGCTGCGATCACGGCCTCGCTCTCCTGCGGCACGCGCAACACGCGACCTGCCGTTGGACTCGTGACGTTCACGACACCGCCGGCCGTGCGATCAGCCGCAAGCAGCGCGCTGCGGGCACGCGCAACATCCGCCTTAGCGGCATCGCGCGCTGCTTTGGCGGCATCCAGACGGGCCTCGCTCTGATCCGCGAGCGCTTTCGAGATCAGATTCGAGACCAACAATTCCGTGTTGCGGCGATGTTCGCGTTCGGCGAGCGCCAGTTCGGCCTGCGCCGAACGCAACTGCGCCTCGGCGGCAACCACGGCCGCACGCGCCTGCAAGTCCGTGCGCGGGTCGAGGAAGCCGGCTGCAGCTCGAGACATCTTCGCGAGCACGGCGCCGGTCTCCACCGCATCGCCCGGCTCGACCTCGACACGCAAGACTCGGCCCGTAATAGGCGCGCTCACGACGTAAACGTCGTGCATCCGCGTGCGCCCCTCATCGACGACTTCCACGCGCACATCGCCGCGATCGGCACGCACGACATCGACTTCAACGGAATTGGGAATCAGCGCGGCAACGATCACGAAAGCTACGGCCAACGCGGCCACGATCCAGAACACGCGCACGCGGCGCGTGCGCTTTTGCAGCTCTTGATTTGCCATCACTCTCTCGACTTGAGCACGCTCACCAAGTCGAGCCGATCCACGCCGCGGCGTACCGCCAGCGCCGCTCCGACGACGGCCGCCGCCACGAATAACGAGGACTCGCCGTAAGCCGCCGAACTGGTGACGTAAGGGAAGTAATAGAGTTCTGTTTGGAATTGTGACATCAGCCAGCGCGACAGGAGAGCACCCAACACGACACCCACCGGCAACGCCACCAGCAATAGCGCACCGATTTCCGCGAGTAGCACATACGACACCTCACGCCGACTGAAGCCCAGCACGCGTAAGGTCGCAAGATCGCGTTCCTGCTCGGCTAATGTCACGCGCGCCGCCGAATAGGCGACACCGGCAGCCATGAGACACGAGAAGGTGATGAACATCGAGGCGAAGAAGCCGCTGCCCTCATCGAACATCTTCTGCATCGAGCTGGACGCATTGTCGAGGAAGGACACGCCCGCAATCATCGGCAGCTCTTTGACGCGGGCGTTGAAAGCCTCACGTGCGCGACGATCCATGAGCACGTACGCCGCGCTCACGCGACCCGGCTCGCGCAGCACGCGGCCGAGCGTCTGCATGTCGATGTAAGCAGCACCGGCGAGGAAGGGCTTCACGATCGCGACGACCGTCAACTCGACCGTGGCGCGATGCCCATCCGTGGCCTGTACCGTCACTCGATCGCCGACTTTCACGCTCAGTCGGTTGGCCATGTGGCTGGATAGCGTGATGCCATCGCCACGCACGGGCACCTCCTGCAACTGCCGATCGAGCAAGCGATAGAGATAGCCGCCTTCGGGAATACCCATGAGCGTGTCGCGGCGTTGTCGCGGGCCCGCCGTGAGCACGACTTCCGTGGCACGCATCGGCTCGACTGCGAACACACCCGGCAGACGTGCCACCTCGGTCAGAATCTGCTCGTCCGCCACTTCTGCAAAGCTGAGCGTGGCATCCATGCGCTGCGCCACCCCGAACGTGACGTCGATGATGTAGTCCATCGACAAAGGTATGTGCCGAGAGGTCACGAGCAATGCGAGGGCGAAGGCGATCCCCACAACGGTCGTGGCCGAACGTCGCGGGAAACGTGCGATACGACGAGCCACCATGCGCGTCTTCCCATCGAGACCGCTTGCTGCGCGCTCGATTCCTGCACCGAGACGCCCGAAGCTCACAGGCGCAGGCGGGGCCAACGCAGCAGCCGGGGGCAACCGGACTGCGCGCACGACCGCCTGTACGGCGCCGAGCATGGCTGCAGCCACCGCGATCACCACGGCCCAGACATAGACGTGCAGCTGCGCGTCGAAGGTGAGATCGGGAATGCGATACACCTTCGCGTACAGCACGGCCATGGTCCCGCCGATGTACCGCCCGAGCGCGAGGCCGGTGCCCGCGCCGAGCAACGCAAACGCGAGGGCGAACTTGCCGTAGTGAACGGCGATGGCGGAGTTGTCGTACCCGAACGATTTCAATAGGCCGATGTTCGAACGTTCGGTCGCGACGAGACGCGACAGTGAGACGTTCAGCAGGAACACGGCCACGAGCAGGAAGATCGGCGGCATGACTGATGCCATCGTCTGCAGGGAGCGTAGCTCGTCGGCCAGGAACTGCGCCGAGATCATGCGATCGCGACCATAGGCGCCACGTCCGCCATGCCGCGCGAGCAAAGCATCGATCGCGGCGATGGTCTCGTGCACATTCGTTTCGGGGGCCAGGCGAAATACGACGTCGTTGAAGGCCCCATCCATGTCGAAGGCGCGCCCGAGCGCTTCGCGCCCCATCCAGATGACACCGAAACGTTCGGGCTCCGGCAACATCGCGCCGGGCGCCACTGCGAACACGAACTCCGGACTGCTCGCGATGCCGACGATCTGCAACACGCGCTGACGCCCATAGATCAACGCCGTGAGCTGTGCGCCTGGCACGAGTCCATTCGCTTCCGCAAAGGCTTCATTGATCAGCACCTCGTTGTCGCGCGCAGGATCCGGCCAGCGTCCGGAGCGCAGCAGCACATCGTTCACTCTGGGATCGCGATCCGATGGCAGCGAGACGAGACGCGCCGAGACTGAGTCGGACTTGCCAGGAACGTCCAGCAGGCCAATGCCAGTGACGCGCGGCTCGATCGCGTTCACGCCAGGTACGTCGGCCAGATCGCTCGCCACACGGTCCGGCGCGCGCACCACAGACACGGCGAGATCCGCCATGCGAGCCGAGTCGTAGTAGCGATCGCGTGCGCGTTCGAGCGAGTCGTACATGCCGACGGCCATCACGAACAGAGCCACACCGCACGCGAGCACGCCAGCAACCGCGGCTGCCTGCGCGCGCAACCGCTTCAAGTCGCGCAGGAGCTTCCGATCGAGCGAGTTGAGACGCATCACCAGGTCAACTCGCGAGGCGGCAGGCGGCGCTCATTCTGCTCGATGCTGCGGATCAAGCCATCCGCGAAGCGCACCACGCGGTCACCTATTCGGGCGATATCGGCGTTGTGCGTGATGAGCAGCGTGGTCGTCCGCAGCCGTTCGTTTGCGGCGACGAGCGCATCGAGCACGTGAATGCCCGTCGCAACATCGAGCGCACCGGTCGGCTCATCGCAAAGCAGAACGGTGGGACGCTTTGCAATCGCACGCGCGATGGCCACACGCTGCTGTTCGCCGCCGGACAGCTGGGCCGGGAAATGCCGCGTGCGCTCACCTAGGCCAACGAGCTGCAGCGCTTCCGCAGCGGGCATGGGGTCATCCGCCACTTCGGTCACGAGTTCCACGTTCTCGGCTGCGGTGAGACTCGCGATCAAGTTGTAGAACTGGAATACGAAGCCGACGTGATGGCGGCGGTACTGGGTGATCTCGGTATCCGATGCGGCGGCCAGATTCAGCTCACGGAAGTAGATGTCACCGGCCGTGGGACGATCGAGCCCGCCGAGGATGTTGAGCAGCGTGGACTTCCCCGAGCCGGAAGGACCGAGCAGCACGAGCAACTCGCCTTCATCAATCGTGAGATCGACACCGCGCAATGCATGCACCGCGGCCTCGCCATCGCCATAGGTCTTGCGGAGTTGTTCGAGTCGGAAGACGGGCAGTGCAGACGATGCCATGTGCCCGATTGTAGCGGTTAGCGGATCTCAAACTGGCTACTCGTCCGCTCGAGAGGCTTGTGAGTCGTGAGTCGTGAGTCGGAAGAGAAGAGCCGCCCTTCTTGCGACTCACGACTCACGATTCACGACTCACGACTCACGACTCACGACTCACGACTCACGACTCACGACTCACGCTCTCAACAGAGCCTCGCCCCCTTAGGATCTAATAGCTATGTTCCGGCCCAGGGAAAGCACCACTTTTCACGGCCTTCACATACGCCTCGAAGGCGCCGCGAATTCCCGTCGTGCTCTCCGCCATGAAGTTCTTCACGAACTTCGGCACCTTGATGTCCGGCGGTGTGACGCCGAGCAGATCGTGCGCCACCATGATTTGCCCGTCGACGTGTTTGCCGGCGCCGATGCCGATCACGGGAATGTGCAGTCGAGCGGTAATGCGCTCCGCGAGCTCGGCCGGAATGGCTTCGAGCAGCAAGAGGCTCGCACCCGCTTCTTGCAGATACACGGCTTCATCGAGGATGGATTGCGCCTGCTGGGGATCGCGCCCTTGCACGCGAAAACCGCCGAAGCGATTGATCGACTGTGGCGTCAGGCCCATGTGAGCGCAGACGGGAATGCCGCGCTCGACGAGCAGCCGCGTCGATTCCGCGATCCAACGGCCACCTTCCAGCTTTACGATATGCGCGCCGGCGCGAATGATTTTGGCTGCGTTCTCGAGTGTGAGCCCTTCCGAGTAGTAGCTCATGAACGGCATGTCGCCCATGATCAGCGCGCCCCGGTTGCCGCGCTTCACGTTGTCCAGGTGATACAGGATGTGCTCCATGGTGACCGGCAGCGTGGAATCGTGGCCCTGAACCACCATCCCTAAGCTGTCCCCGACGAGGAGCACTTCGACACCCGCGGTGCTGGCGATCTCCGCGAAGCTCGCGTCGTACGCGGTACTGCAAGCGAATCGCTCGCCCTTGCGCTTGTGCGTCTCGAGCGTCTTCAGCGTCACTTTGGTGACAGAGCTGACGTTGGACATCGCTGGCCTCCGCGGAATCGGGTGGATATCAGGTCGTCGTGCTTGCTTCGGAGGTGCATAACGCGTTGGGCGTTCAGAGTTGACCGTTGACAGTCCGAAACCTTTGCGTCAACTCTCAACTGCAAACTCTCAACTGTCGTTCAACTCAGGCGGCGCTCGAGGATCGCAACCGCTTCGCGAGCGCTTCTAGGGCGGCAACGATGCGTGTGATGTCCTCGTCACTGTGTGCGGCGGAGAGGCTGAGGCGGACGATGTTCAAACCGCTCGGCGTGGCAGGCGGCACCATCAGGTTCGTGTAGATGCCTGCCTCCAGCAAACCGCGCCAGTGAGCGATCGCCTGGTCGCGCTCCTTGAACACGAGCGCTGCAACCGGGCCGTGTGATTCGGAACCCACGCGAAACCCCATTCGCTTGAGCTCACCATACAGGCGCTCGACGTGGCGCCACAGACGTGCGCGCAAGTCATCACCTGCCAATAGGCGCGTCAGCGCCTGGCGTGTGGCCGCAATGACCGGCGGCGGCGGCGAGGCCGTGAAAATGTAAGGCCGGCTCGCCATGCGCAGCAGCTCGAGTTCGGGGTGCCGGCTCACGCAAAAGCCGCCGAGGGTGCCCAGACTCTTCGAGAACGTGCCGACGATGAAGTCGACGCGATCGAGCAAACCCTGTTCGGCACAGATACCTAGGCCGCGGGGCCCGAACACGCCGAACGAGTGGGCCTCGTCCACGATCAGCCACGCGCCATGACGCTCCTTGATCTCGACGATCTCGCGCAGCGGCGCACGGTCACCCAACGTGCTGTACAGGCTTTCGACCACTACGAGGGCGCGCTTGGCATCCGAGCCCAAGCGCTCGAGTCGCCGATTCAGGTTGTCGGCATCGTTGTGACGGAAACGAACGGTGGTCGCGAGACTGAGGCGAGACGCATCATGGATGCTGGCGTGGCTGTCG
>CBJNAT010000019.1:0-12509 GCA_966434585.1 uncultured Gammaproteobacteria bacterium
TTGGCCAGTGAAGAGCGAGATGCCGAATCCGGCGCTCTATCCGCTGCAACCGAATGGCCCCTACTACGCGTTGATCGTCGGTCCCGGCGCGCTCGATACGAATGGTGGTCCTGCGATCGATGCACGTGCGCGAGTGCTCGACTACGCCAGCAGGCCGATCCCCGGTTTGTATGGTGCTGGCAACTGCATCTCGAGCCCGACGCGAGAGGCGTACATGGGCGCAGGCGGCACGCTCGGGCCGGCGATGACCTTCGGCTACATCGCCGCCTTGAACGCTCATCAGGAACCCATCAAGGAAACCTGAACACGATGCGCGCACGATGGCTCGCGGCTCTGGTGGTGTTCCTCGCGAACGCAGCGAATGCCGATGACTCGAGCTTCGCAATCGACGTCGCACCGCTCTTGAAAAGCCGCTGCGTGATGTGTCACCTGCCGGGCGCCGAGCAAGGCGGCCTGGCGCTGCATCCGAAAGGGGCTTACAAGAACCTCGTCGGCGCGCCGTCCACGCAAAGCTCCTTACTACGAGTCGCGCCGGGCAAACCCGAAGAGAGCTATCTCTATCGCAAGCTCATGGGCACGCATCTCGCGGCGGGCGGCACCGGCGAGCGCATGCCGTTCGGCGACATGCAGCTCACGACGCAGGAGATCGAGCGCGTCAAACGCTGGATCGAAACAGGCGCACGACCCTGACGATGTGACTGCGCTATTCGAATCTCGGCGGCCATGCCCGACCGAACTGCTCCCCGATCCGTGCCCCGCCGTACTCGCCTGCGGATAGCAGGACCAATCGCGAGAAACGCCAGCCTTCCTTCGTCCTCACGAGACGAAACTCGTAGCGGCCATAACGATGGCAATCCGCGGTTGCCGGATATCCTTTGAAGCGCTGCCAGGAGTACATGTAGGTGTGCGCGGTTACCTGGTCTGTGCTATCGAACAGCAGCTCGATGTTGGTGATGTAGTGCGTGCTGCTGACGGAGTTAGGGAAGTATTCGTGCAGAAAGCCGAGCAGCTCCTGCTTGCTGCGTGCGGGCGCTGCCATCGACGCGGGCACATACGCAACGACACACTCCTCCGTGAAACACGCCGCCATTCCTTCGGCGTCCAGCTGATCGGCGTAGCGGCAGTAGCGTGCCATCAGCTCCTCGATGTCCACGCGGTCCTGCAATCGCCGAATAGCCTGTTCGATGTTCATGCTTCGTTGCCCTTCGTAAGATTCGGCTGCGATCAGCGCATCGCCAACGCTCATCAGCGCGATGAGTTGCAACAATTGACGACGATCGATCATCCCGCCACGTTCAACCACACGCTCTTCACACGCGTGAGCTCATCGATCGATGTCATGCCGAGATTGCGGCCGAAGCCGGACTGCTTCACGCCGCCGTAGGAAACACCCGGATCCACGCGTGCATACGTGTTGACCCATACCGTGCCGACATCCAGACGCTGGCTCGCGCGGTGCGCACGCCCGAGATCACGCGTCCACACGCCGGCGGCAAGCCCATAGTCCGTATCGTTCGCGATGCTGTACGCCTGCTCTTCCGTGTCGAACGCAATCACGGCCATTACAGGACCGAAAATTTCTTCTCGTGCGATGCGCATCTGATTGTGAACACCGGTGAAGATCGTCGGTTGATGAAAGAAACCTTTCGTGCCGTGCCGTGCACCGCCGAGCACGATCCTCGCGCCCTCGTTGCGTCCAATCGTGACATAGCCCGCTACGCGCTCGAGTTGTGCCTGCGAGATGAGTGGCCCCACCTCGCTGTTGGGATCGAAGCCCGAACCCAATCGCAACTCTTTCGACACGTTCACCAAGCGCTGCACGAACTCATCGTGGATCTTGCGTTCGACGAGCACGCGCGTGCCCGCGAGACACACCTGTCCCGCGTGCCCCCAGACGCAAGCCGCGCACGTCGCTGCGGCCGCATCGAGATCGGCATCGGCAAACACGAGCTGCGGACTCTTGCCGCCGAGCTCCAAACCCACTCGCTTCAGCCGTGCCGCAGCCGCCGCTTGAATGCGTCGTCCGGTTTCAACCGAGCCTGTGAAGCTGATTGCATCCACTTGCGGATGCTGGACGAGCGCCGCGCCGACGACTTCGCCCAAGCCTTGCACGACGTTGAACACGCCGCGCGGAATGCCTGCTTCGATGCACAAGCGCGCCAGCAACACGGCTGTGAGCGGTGTTTCTTCGGAGGGCTTCAGCACGACGGAGTTGCCGCACGCCAGCGCACCGGTCACGCCGAGCGGCACGGCAGAGGGTCCGTTCCACGGCATGATGGCGGCGACCACACCGATCGGCTCGCGCACCTGCTGCACGACGAGATCCGGTGTGGTGGCGGGTAGCGTGCCGTGCATCTTCGTCGGCCAGCCCGCGTAGTAATTGATGATGTCGATGGCCATCTGCACCATGAATGCCGAGTAGCCACGCAGCACGCCGCCCTCCAGCACGTCGAGATCCGTGAGCAACTCGCGATGCGCTTCGAACAATTGTGCGAGCCGGCGCAGACGGCGTTCACGTTCCGCGGGCGCGAGGTTGCGCCAACGGCCATCGTCGAATGCCTGTCGCGCCGAACGCACCGCATGCTCCACGTCCTCACTGGTGCCCGCGGCAACGCGAGCGAACTCGAGCCCGCTCGCAGGTTCGTGCACGGGTAATGTCTGGCCGGAGCTCGATTGCGCCATCTCGCCGTCGAGCACGTGGCCGAAGCGCGTTACCGAGAAGAACTCGCGCGTCTGCGCCGCGAGCGGATAGTTGCTGATCTCTGCAGGTAGCGCGTCTTTCGCCATGGACTCACTCCGGGACACGAACGGCTCGCTCTAGAACCGAGCCGTCAGTTGCAGCATGAACGTGCGCGGCAGATTGACGACACCGACTTGGTCCGCGTGATAGGGCGATGCCGCAGAAATCGGTGCGGCTTCGGACGCACCCGTATTACCGCCCGAGCTCGGTGCGTCTTGTGCCGACACCAGCACGAATTTGTCCGTGAGGTTCTTGCCGATCAGCGCAACTTCCCAGGAACGGTCCTCGCTGCCGAGGCGGAGCGCGCCATCGATCGTGCTGAAAGAGTCTTGCTGCGCGACGGGATTCCCGAATGCCGAGAGGTAGTACTTGCTCGAGTACCGCAGATTGGCAGACGCGCCGAATACGAGCCCTGAGCTCACGGGCATCGAGTAATCGCCGCCGAGCGAACCCGTGAACTTCGGCGCGTTTGCCGTGGGCCGGCCGCTCAGGTCCTGCGTCGGGCGTATGCCGGGCGTGCAACCCTCTTCGAGCGACTGACCCGCATTGCACGGCGCGTTCGTGAACGTCACGTAGCGAGCCTTGTTGTAGTTCGCCGTCGCACGCACGACGAGCGCGTCGACCGGAGCCCACTCCAGTTGCGTGTCGATGCCCTTCGTGCGCGACGAACCGGCATTGAACGTGACGAACTGGATCTTGGCGGAATCGAAGAAGTCCACCTGCAGATCGTCATACTCATAGCGATACACGTTGGCATCGAACCGCAGACGGCCGTCGAGCCAGGCCGACTTCACGCCGAACTCGAAGCCTTCGGCTTTCTCCGGGTCGAATGCGAGATCGTTGACGGTCGTGAAGATGCTGTACAGCGCGCTGCCCGAGAAGCCCCCGGACTTATAGCCTTCCTTATAAGCGCCGTACACCGTCAACGTGTCGAGCGGCTTCCACGTCAGCGTCGCTTCGGGCGACCAATTCTTGAACTTTTGGTCCGCCTCGAGCGGCGTGTCTTGCACGAATACCGCTTGGTACAACGAGACGACGTACGGCTGACGGAACACCGAATCCTTGGTCTCGTGGGTATAGCGCGCGCCGGCCGTCAGCTCCCACTCGGGGCTGAACGTCCAGATCAACTGACCGAAGCCCGCATACGTCTTGCCATCCGTGCGCGATCGTTTCTCCACGGTGACGTGACGCAGCGAAGGATCTACGACCGTCGAATCTTCGAGGCCGCCGGGGAATAGCACGAGCTGATGGAAATCGAGCTTCGTGTCCTGCAGGTAACCGCCCACCATGAAGTTGATAGGCGATTCGAACGTGGTTTGCGCGCGGATTTCCGTCGAGAACGCATCGTAAGCGGAACGCTCCGCGCCCCAGGTGCCACCGTCCGCCGCACCGCTGTAGTCGTAGTCGCCCAGGAAGTAGTTGACGAAGTGGTGGTAGCCGACCACCGCGTTCAGGTCCACCTTCTCGAACTCATACGTTGTGTTGCCCGTGAACGCGTAAGAGTCGTAGTCCTGGTAAAGCTGGCCACCATGTCGATCGAGCAGCGAGTTGGATGCTGCGACATCGGCCGGAACGTCGTTCTGTTGAATCTTCCATTCCTTGCGGCACTCCTGGCCGTTCACCTGAGACAGACCCGCTGGCCGTCCCGTTGGAGTGGTGATGCCCGGCGCCACGCCGGGGCACGCATACAGAACGTTGTTCCAGGTTGCGTTCTTCACCCGGTAGCGACTCGCAGAACCCTTCAACGTGGCAGTGAAATCCTCGTTCGGCGTGAACTTGGCGGTGAGACGTACGACGCCGTCCTCTTCCTGAGGAACATCCCGCGCGGGCGCGCCGGTGTCGTGAATCGTGGCAGCAAAGCCGTTGCCCACGTCCAGCGTCGTGAACGACTTGCGCGGTGCGGTGTTCTCCACGAATCCGCCTTGCATATCCGCTACGCGTACAGCCAACCGCAAGCCGAGCGAGTCGTTCACGGGTCCCGAGACCACGCCTTCGAAGCTCGGCGCTTCGGACTCGAATTCGAAGCCACCCCGCGCGAGCGCTTCGAACGAGTCGCCCGGATCGGCGGAGGTGAAGGAGATCACTCCGGAAGACGAGTTCTTGCCGAAGAACAACGCCTGTGGGCCCTTGAGGATCTCGACTTGCTTCATGTCGAAGAAGCCTTCATTGATGATGCGGCCTTGCCCGTAGTACACGCCGTCCACGTTCACCGCCACGGACTGTTCGATGCCGATGCTCGTGTAGCTCGAACCGATGCCGCGCAGGCTCAATGTGGCGCCGCTCCCGTTGCTGCCGCGCACCACAGTGAGCTCGGGTGTGGAAGCTGAGATCTGCTCGAGAGTGCGCAATTGGAAGTTGTCCAGCTGCTCGCTGGAAATGGCCGTCACCGCCACGGGGATGTTCAGAATGCTTTCTTCGCGCTTTCGGGCGGTGACGACGATCTCCTCGAGGCCATCGGCTCGGGCTAGATCGGGCAGCAGGGCGGCGCTTGCGGCCAACAGGAGCACCGCACCTGCCGTCCTTAGCGATGGAGGGTTCCCGACGTGGACCGCGGTGCCAAAAGTACGCTGCATGGTATGAATCCCCAGTGATGTTGTTTGGTCGACTTGTAATTGCGTCGTGCGTGCACGAGTGATCGCTCGTGCCGCCAACTGTGTCACCCGGATCCGAATTACACAGCTGCTGCTTTGGGTAGTTTTGCTCGGCCGCGTCGTTCCAGCGGGGGCGGCTGCGAGCGGCGGACACTCGACTTCGATGCCACGCCCCGAACTGCCGATTCAAGTAGGTTCCCTTGCGCTCTTCTGCCTTCAGACTTGCGCAGATCACTCTTGCTTGGAGCCCGCGGGTGAGCGGTGAACAGCGCCTTGCACACAGTAATCCGGAACACGTCGCGCCCGCCCCGCTAGGCGCTGCGCATCGCTTGCTACTCACCGCCGCCTGCGCGCTGCTCGCAGCTTGCGGTCAGGCGCCCGAGCTCGAAGCGCCGGTGCGCGCGCAGAATGTCGATACCGCTCACATTGGGCTGTTCGAGCAGGATGCCGGCGCGTGGCTCAGCAACGGACGAACCTACGGCGAACAACGCTACTCGCCGCTCGATCGCATCAACGCACGCAACATCGCGATGCTCGGCCTTGCATGGGAGGCCGATTTGCAGAGTCCACGCTTCGGGATCGAAGCCTCACCGCTGATTGCGAACGGCATGCTCTACGTGAGCTCGACGTGGGGTCGCGTGTTTGCATTCGATGCACGCACGGGTGAGCGCCGCTGGACCTACGATCCGCAGGTGCCGGGCGAGTGGTTGCGGAACGGCTGCTGCAAGCCCGTGAATCGCGGCGTCGCGCTGTGGCGCGACAAGGTTTATGTCGGCGCGTTCGATGGCCGATTGATTGCTCTCGATGCGCGCACCGGACGGGAGATCTGGCGCGTCGATACCACCGATCGCCGCCCGCACTACACCATCACCGGCGCACCGCGTGTGATCAAAGGCAAAGTAATCATCGGCAACGGCGGCGCGGACTTCGGCGTGCGCGGCTTCTTCTCGGCATACGATGCTGAGAGCGGCACGCTCGCGTGGCGCTTCTACGTCGTGCCCGGCGATCCGAAGAATGGGTTCGAACATTCCGAGCTCGCAGCGGCGGCCAAGACGTGGGATCCGAACCGCGACTGGTCGATCGGCGGCGGCGGGACTGCGTGGGACTCGTTTTCTTATGACCCGCAGCTCGACCTGCTCTACGTGGGTACGGGCAACGCCGGGCCGCACGATCCGCGAGTGCGCAATCCGGTGGGCGGCGACAATCTGTTCGTGTCGAGCATCCTCGCGATCCGCCCGGACACCGGCCGCCTGGTGTGGCACTACCAGACGACCCCCGGCGACCAGTGGGACTTCACCGCGACACAGAACATGGTGCTTGCCGATCTGCAGATCGGTGGTCGCTTGCGCAAGGTGCGGATGCAGGCGCCGAAGAACGGCTTCTTTTACGTGCTCGATCGGCAAACGGGCGAGCTGCTGTCCGCCGAGAAGTACGTGCGCGTGAACTGGGCCGACCGCGTCGACCTCGCGACAGGGCGGCCTGTGGCAAGCGCTGCCGGCGATTACACGCAAGGTGTGCGGCTCGTGTTCCCCTCTCCTTACGGCGGCCACAATTGGATGCCGATGTCATTCAGCCCGCGGACCGGACTCGTCTACATCCCGGCGCGCGACATCGGCTGGGTATGGGGTGCGAACGGACCCACATGGTTCTACGAAGGTTACGACCTCAGCCTCGTGACGAAGGAGGACGTGCGCCAACGGACACGCGGCATGTTGATCGCGTGGGATCCGGTAGCCGCGAAACCAGCGTGGAGTGTCACGCAGGCTACCCTGAGCAACGGCGGCGCATTGGCGACGGCCGGCGGTCTCGTCGTGCAAGGTACGGAAGATGGTTACATCCGATTTCACGATGCAAACAATGGCAAGCTGCTGCACGAGATCCTCGTAGGCACCGGCATCGTCGCACCGCCCGTGAGCTACGCGATCGATGGCGAGCAGTACATCGCGGTCGCAGCCGGCTGGAACGGCGTGAAGACCGAGCCACGTTCGCAGGCTGCTGAGCCACCGTACGACAACGCGGGCCGGCTGCTCGTATTCAAACTGGGGGGCGAACTCGTACGCGTTGCCGAACGGCGTCCGCCCCCGGCCTTCATCTCCGTCGACACAGCACAGCCGGCCGCACGTGTGGCTGCAGGTTCACGCCTGTACTTCACGCATTGTGCAAACTGCCATGGCGTCGTCGGGGAAGGCACCGTGTTCCCGGACCTGCGTCGCATGTCGCCCGGCACTTACGATGCATTCGATGCGATCGTGCGTGGTGGACTGTTGCGTGCGGGAGGGATGGCCAGCTTCGCCGATGTGCTGAGCGCGGACGATGCGGTGAACATTCGCGCCTTCATAGTCGATTCGGCACAGCGGGCGAAGCGCGGCGACATGCCCGCTGCAAAAGCGGATTCGAGTTCGCGGCCGAAGCCGATGTCGCCTATCGCAAGCTGATCAGTCCCCGCATGCACGCCATTGCCACTGCATGCGTGCGATTGCCGGCATCCAGCTTCATCGCCGCGTTGCGCAGATGGAAGTGCACCGTGTCGCGCGAGCGATAAATCAGCGCGGCGATTTCCTCCTCGCTCTTGCCGCGTGCAGCCCACGTCAGGCACTCGCGTTCGCGCGCCGTGAGGCGACCGTTGGCTTTGTCGCAAGCTTCTTCCTCCATGAGCGTTGCCGCATGCCGGATGAACGTATGCGACGTGTAGAAGACCGAGGCGAGTGTCGCCTCCAACTCATCGCCGTACTCGCGTTCGCGACTGCACCACGAGACATAGCCGATACCCCCTAACGCTAGGCGCACAGGCACCGCGATGCCTTGCACCACATACCGGCCGTAGTGGCTCATCACCCGCCGCTGCTCGATCGCGAGCTCGCCGCCATACCAGTCCGTATCACGTTCATCGCAGCTCCAATGCACGGGATCGGCGGCACGGCTGCATCGCGCTCCCACGGGGCAATGTCGACCCAGCTTCAATGTGCGCCAGCCTTCCAGACATTCCGACGGCCAACCCATCGCCTCGGCAATGAAGTCGCCTTTGCGATCGCGCGGCAAGTCTGCGGCGTCGATGTCGATGTGATAAGCGGCCAAGTCCCAGCCCAGCGACAAGGCACAGTCGGCCAGTACAGCCGATGCACCTTCCAGCGTGGCTTGCCGCCTAATCTCGTCGCAGAACTGCCGATCGCTACGCACGTTCATGACGCCCCCTTGTCACGCTCGATTCAGGCCGAACGCTCTGCGTGCTCGATTTCGTTCATCAGCTGTTGCCGCCTCGGCGCATCCGCAAAATCGAGGTCGCGCACACCGCGCGGATCGACCTTTGCAAGCGCCTCCAACATACCCGGCGGCGGATCCGGAATCTCGGGCACTGTATCGCTGACGAGCACGCGAAAACCCGTGCGCCGCTGCACGTCCGCGACAGCAACACCCGTCTGTCGCTCGAGCAGTCGCCATGCGCGCTCCTGCGGCGACCATTCCAGCACGCCGAGTTCGGTGAACAGGCACGGCGCGGTGCGTCGATTGGCAGCACACGTCGACACGAAATCGACGCGCTCGACGAGCTGACGAGACGTGTGCGTCGGCATGACGAAGTGAACTTCAGTGGCGTCGGGCAGGCCGCGTGTGCCGACCAGTGCAACTTTCGGATTCGACCACTGACCTATGACAGATAGGTTGGCATTGCCGTGGCCATCGATTTGCGCCGGCGTTGCCAGCAGGCGCGTGCCTCGTGAAAGCGTCTCGAGCACACTCGCAAGATTCAGGCGCGCTCGCGGCCTGCGATTGAACAGTCGCCAGCGCTCGAACAGCGCGAGCTCGCCGCGCGGATCGTACGCGCCCCCGTGTCCCCACAGTGCTGCCGTGCCGCCGAGCTGCTCTTGCGCCAATCGCAGTCCAGCCAGCGCTGCGGCAGAGGCTGCAAAGGTGGTGAGCCGCGGCTGCTTCGCGGCCCAGCGCGCGATGCTCCACGCGAGGCGGTCGCCCTGACTGATACGGATCGTGTCGCTCATGAACGTGCCCCGGTCACATGAGCGTTCAACGCGGCGGTGTCGATGCCGTAGCTGGGAACACAACTTCCTGGGTATGCGCCGTTGGGCGCGTGCACGATGTGATCGACCACGCTGTCGATGATCTGCACCTCGCGCCAGCGCCGCTCGAGCTCGGCATCGTCGATGATGCGCTCGGCGGACACCACCGTTACGGCTGCGGCACGCGCGAGCAAGCCGTCTGCGTAATCGTCGCCACCATTGATCACCCAGCCATCCGGATGCACCGCTTCGGCATGGAGCAAGGCAAGATCGATAGTCGGCGCCTTTACGACTGCCGTCTGCGTGCCCGTGAAAGGACATGACATGCGCTGCATGGATGGATTCACGTCGAAGAGCTCGGAAGCAAGATCCATCGTGAGCGCCGCAAAACCCACACGCTCGGCGGCCGCGCGCCACGCGACGAGCATCGACCACTCGGACCACTCCTCCACTTCGATGCGGCCTCGTTCTCGCGCCTTGCGAAAGGCGGGCGCAAGTCCAAATTGATCGAGCCCTACGTAGCTGAAGGCGAGCCGCTTCACTGCGTTTGTGAGCAGCAAGCGCTCGACGTCGAGACCGCCGGCATACACATGGACACTCAGCTCTTTCGCACCACTGCGCACGACAGCATCGACTAGCGACATGGGCTTGCGGTCGAGCCCGAAACCGCCAATGCCGACGTTCATCCCGTGGCGCAGAAGCGTGCTCACGGTGTCGATGGGCACGAGTTTCACGACGCCACTTCCCGTTCGAATGCGCTCGCCCCCTGCCAAGATCTGGCGTTCGTCTCCCGCACTGCTGCCGCTCCAAAGAACTCGACCGCACGGTCGGTCGCGGAAGGATAGGAGCCGCGTCCTGCGGCTGTCAATCGGCGGATTAGCGCTGCTTGCTGGGCTTCATCAAGCCCTGCAGGAAGGTCTCGCACAGCGTCTCAGCGAGCTGTTGCGGCTCGAACTTGCTGGCCTGCGCGGGGTACCACTGATAAGCCCAACTGCACATGCCGAGAAAGCCGAGCGCGGTGATTTCGATATCGCACTTGCGGAAGATCCCGGACTGGACGCCGGAGCGGAGAATGCCGCAGATCTTGCTGAAGTATTCGGCCCTTCGCTTACGAATGTCTGCGCGCTTGGGCTCATCGAGCTCGCCATAGTGTTCGAAGAAGGCGCGGACGTAACCCGGATGCTCGGCAATCTCCTGGAGGATATCGCGACACGCATGCACGAGCAGCTCATCCTCGCGGACGCCCCGCCGCTGCTCCGAATCCAGACCGTCGATCAGAGCGGCAATGTGCTGCTGGTGGATCGCGTAGAGAATGTCCGTCTTGCTGCGGAAATAGTGGTACAGCGTGGGCTTTCCCAAGCCGACTTCATCCGCCAGCATTTGCATCGTTGCACGATGATAGCCGCCCGCGTCGAAGAGATTGGCACAGCGTTCGATGATCTGCTGTCGCTTGTCATCGTGCGCTGCGGTTACGACCTTGGCCTTCTTGTGGGCTGTTTTTCGGGCGAGCGGCTTGTTCATTGCAATTTCGTGGCTTCGCAAGGGCTGCGTCGTGGATGACGAATTCTCGCATTGGCGCAGCGATGCGTGTCAACCGCCGCTCGGAAGGCTCAGTACGACAGCGCCTTCACATCGGCATCGGTTTTGTGCGCGTGCTTCGCGAGTTCGATGCGAGCGATCTGCCGACAGTGCACTTCGTCCGGTCCATCGGTGAGTCGAACCACTCGAGTGTTCGCATACAACCGTGCCAAGCCGAAGTCCTCGCAGACACCAGCCCCGCCGAAGGCCTGAATAGCCTGATCGATGATGCGCAAGGCGACGCGCGGCGCGGCCACCTTGATCATCGCGATCTCCGCCATTCCAGCTTTGTTGCCCACGGTATCCATCATGTAGGCAGCCTTCAAACACAGCAGGCGCGCCATCTCGATGTCGATTCGCGCCTCGGCAATGCGCTGCTCCCACACGGAATGTTCGGAGATCTTCTTGCCGAAAGCAGTGCGCGATTGCAGGCGCACGCAGATGCGTTCGAGCGCGACTTCAGCGGCAGCCAGCGTTCTCATCGCGTGATGAATACGTCCCGGGCCGAGTCTGCCCTGGGCGATCTCGAACCCTCGTCCCTCGCCGAGCAGCAGGTTCTCGACCGGGACGCGCACGTCGTCGAGCTTCACTTCGAAATGCCCATGCGGCGCGTGGTCATAGCCGAAGACCGGCAGGTAGCGCACGATCGTGATCCCAGGCGTGTCGGGCGGCACGATGATCATCGATTGCTGTCTGTACGTCGGTGCCGTCGGATCCGTTTTGCCCATCAGTACGAAGAACCCGCAATGGGGATGGCCTGCACCGGAGGACCACCACTTGCGGCCATTGATCACATACTCGTCGCCATCGCGGCGAATCTCCGTGCGGATGTTGCGTGCGTCCGAGGAAGCGACGTCCGGTTCGGTCATCAGAAACGCTGAGCGTGTCTCGCCATTCGCCAACGGCACCATCCAGCGGCGCTTCTGATACGGCGTGCCATAGCGATGCAGCACTTCCATGTTGCCGGTATCCGGGGCCATGCAGTTGAAAACTTCCGAGGCAAAGTAGACGCGTCCCATGAGCTCCGCGATCGGCGCGTATTCGACGTTGGTCAAACCCACGCTGGTGAAGAACTCGTCGTCATGTTCCGAAGGCGGCATGAACATGTTCCAGAGGCCGGCCGCCTTGGCCTTCGCTTTCAGCTCCTCGAACACAGGCGGCGTTTGCTTCCACCGATCGATGCTCGCCACCTGCTGCTGATACAGGGGAATGGCGGGATGAATGTGCTCATCCATGAACTGCCGCACGCGTTCCATCCACGCTTTTGACCGCTGTGACTGCGCGAAATGCATGTGCGTGCCGTCCCCCGAGTAAGGCACCGACCGACCGGTCGGTTTCCGGTGAAGTTACTCGGGCTGTTGGGCGCGTGTCAACGTGGGAACGCCGCGTACACGCGGCGTTTGCGGACGGAAGCTCCGTATCGATTCTGCCCTGCGCTCTTTACCGGGCAGATACGCGCAGGGCAGCTTCTATACTGGCTTGCATCTCGGCTGGCGTCGGATTGCGTCGCAACGTCAGTCCGCCATTCACCTGCAGCACCTCCCCGGTGATGAAGCTTTCATCGCTTGCAAGCCATACGGCCGCACTCGC